>JANYGV010000221.1 GCA_025359285.1 Burkholderiales bacterium | reverse complement strand
CGCCGGGATTGAAAAACAAATCATGATGGTCGGCCAAGGCAGCCACTTTGAGTTGTGGAATCTGGCGGCGTGGAACGATCAGTTGAAAGCGCTGACCTCCGGCGCCGCAGGATTACCGCCGGGCACCGAGCACTTTTCTCTCTGATTGAGCTTCGTGAATGAATCCAACATTGTGCCAACCCACATCACTGTTTTGCTTCACGAAGCAGTTGAGCAATTGGCAATCAAACCAGATGGTGTTTACGTCGATTGCACGTTTGGGCGCGGCGGTCACAGCCGCGAAATTCTTAAAAATTTGGGGCCGAGCGGCGCACTGATTGCGATTGATCGTGATGTCGCCGCGCACGATGCGAATACGATTAAAGATGAAAGATTTACGTTGGTGCATGCAGCGATGAGTGATGTGGCTCTCGTTTTGAAACAGCAGCAGATCGAAAAAGTGGATGGGATTCTGGCGGATTTTGGTGTGTCTTCACCGCAGCTAGATATTGCAGAACGCGGTTTCAGTTTTAGGTTTGATGCGCCGCTCGACATGCGGATGGATCAAAGCTCAGGCGAGACGGTGGCAGATTGGTTGGACCGCGCCGATGAGCGCGACATTGGGGAGGTCATTTGGCGCTATGGTGAAGAACGGTTTGCTAAATCGATTGCAGGCAAGATTGTTGCGGCAAGGGGCGGCGGACGTATTCGGACCACGCGCGAGCTTGCCGCGCTCGTGGCAGAAACAGTCCGTACGCGCGAGCCGGGCCAACACCCCGCAACCCGCACGTTTCAAGCTCTACGGATTTTCATCAATCAAGAGCTTGAAGAAATAGAAAAAGTTTTACCGCAGGCGGTGAAATGTTTGCGGACGAAAGGCAGATTGGTCGTGATCAGTTTTCACTCATTGGAAGACCGCATCGTAAAGCGCTTCATGCAGACCGCATCGAAGGCGGACCGCTTACCCTCAAATTTCCCGATCCGCGCCAATGAAATCAATGAAGCTACGCTTTCAGTGATCGGTCGTCCGATCAAACCAAGCAATGCCGAAGTCTCGGCGAACCCGCGTTCGCGCAGCGCGATCATGCGCGTCGCTGAGCGCACCGCACTGGCAACACTATGACGCGGTTCAATCTCATTTTGTTGATCGCGCTGGTCGGCTGCGCATTGTCGGTGGTGACGTCGCAACACAAGGCGCGCAAATTATTCATGGAACTGCAAACAGCCCAGGACGGCGAGCGCAAACTCGATCAGGAATGGCGCGAATTGCAGATCGAAAGCCAGACCGTTGGTACCGGCAAGCGGATTGAACAAAAAGCGCAGCGCGATTTAGGCATGATGCAACCTGATCCGAAAAAGACGGTGATTTTAGTGGTCGATTCGAATGCGCCGACTCCAGCGTTGAGTGCTAAGCCATGAACTTTTCATCGCGCAAAATCGCGTCTCCCGAGCTGCGTTTAAAGCTTGAGGCATGGCGTTCACGGTTCGTGCTAATTTTCTGCCTTGGCGCATTTGTGCTGCTGATTGGCCGCTCGTTTTACTTGCAGGGGTTTGATAACGATTTCCTGCAAGCCGAAGGCGAGGCGCGCTTTGTACGAGTGGTAGATATGCCTGCGTCACGCGGTGCGGTCATGGATCGCAATGGCCGTGCGCTGGCGATTTCTACCCCTGTCGAATCGATCTGGGCTGCTCCTTCTGCGATGAAACAGCTCGACAGCGTGCAAATCACTAAGCTGGCGGCGGTGTTGGCGATGGAACCTAAAGCGCTGAATAGTCGGCTGGCGGACAAAGAGAAAAATTTCGTGTGGGTCAAGCGCCAGATGTCGCCCGACCAGGCCGCGCGCGTGATGGCGTTAAAAATTCCCGGTGTATTCCAGCAGCGCGAGTTTCGCCGTTTTTATCCGACTGGTGAAACCGCCGCACATGTGATTGGCTTCACCAGCGTGGAAGATCAAGGCCAGGAAGGGATTGAGTTGGCACAGCAGGTTTCATTGGCGGGCTCGCCCGGCCAGCGCCGCGTGATTAAAGATCGCAAGGGTCGCATTGTCGAAGATGTGGAAAGTCTAAAAATTCCGCGTGAAGGCAAGCCGCTGAGCTTGTCGATTGATGAGCGCCTGCAATACATTGCGCATCGCGAATTGAAAGCGGCGGTTGATGTCAATAAAGCCAAGGGTGGCGCGCTGGTAATGCTCGACGCGCACACCGGTGAAGTGCTGGCACTGGTGAATCAGCCGGATTTCAATCCCAATAATCGTAGCAACGTGCAAATGCAGCAAATGCGAAATCGCAGCGTCACCGATACGTTTGAGCCGGGATCAACGTTCAAACCGTTTGCAGTTTCGGCGGCACTTGAGGCAGGCATCGTGAAACCAGAAACCGTTATCGCCACCGGTAATGGACTCACGATCGGCACTAAAACGATCACCGATACCCATCCTGCGCCGCAGATGACGGTGTCAGAAATTATTCAGAAATCGAGCAATATTGGCACTGCGAAATTGGCGCTGCAATTGCCGAGCGAAAAACTTTGGAGCTTTTACAACGAGCTCGGCTTTGGGTTGACGCCGAAAACTGGCTTTCCGGGTGAGGCGTCGGGACGATTACGCGCGGCCAGCACGTGGAAGCCGATTGAGCAAGCGACGATGGGCTATGGCTATGGCGTATCAGTCAGCGCGATTCAAATGGCGCGTGCCTATACCGTTTTTACCAATGATGGCGTGTTGCTGCCGGTGACATTTTTGAAGCGCGATGGCGACGTGATTGGCAAACAAATCGTCTCCGCAAAAACCGCGCGCGCGATGTCGCGGATGCTTGAAAATGTGACGGAGCTTGCGGCGAAAAAAGGCCAAGTGCAAGGTTATCGCGTGGCCGGTAAGACCGGCACCGCCTACAAGCTCATCAATGGTCAATACGATCAAAATCGCTACCTTGCGTCCTTCGTGGGCTATGGCCCCGTGTCCAATCCGCGCTATATTTTAGCGATCACAATTGACGAGCCATCCGCCGGCAAACACTTTGGCGCGGAAGTGTCGGCGCCGGTATTTTCAAGTGTCATGACCCAAGCTTTACGCATGGCCGGTGTGCCGCCCGATGCGCCGGTAAGCGAAGTAGCGGCGGCCAGCGTGGTGGCCGTGAAAGAGCGTGGCTGACATGTTGGACCCAATGGCAGACCCAATGGCAGACGCGATGACACCCGCTGTGCTCCCGTTTGCAACCGTAAATGGTTTGCTGACCGCGATGGATCAATTGCCAGCGCGCATAACGGACGTTACCGCCAATAGCCGCGAAGCGCGTCAGGGTTTTGCATTTATTGCGTATCCCGGCACCACGCGCGACGGACGCGATTTTATTTCGGAAGCGATCACGCGTGGGGCGTCGGCAGTGATCTATGATGCTGAAAATTTTGAGTGGAAACCAGAATGGAAAGCGCCGCGTATTGCGGCACTTAATCTGAAATCGCACGCCAGCGCGATCGGTGCCCATGTGTATTGCGACCCATCGCATGCATTGTGGATGGTCGGGGTAACAGGCACCAATGGAAAAACATCGGTATCGCAATGGGTGGCGCAGGCGCTGCAACGCGCCGGGCGAACTTCTGCCGTGCTGGGCACGATCGGCAATGGGCTGGTCGGCGCGTTGACACCATCGGATAACACCACGCCTGATGCGGTGGTGCTGCAGCGCACGCTGCGTGAACTGGTGAATGCGGGTGTGGCCACTTGCGCGATGGAAGTATCGAGCCACGGCCTTGACCAAGGCCGCGTGGATGATGTCAAGTTTGATGTGGCGGTATTCACCAACCTGACTCGTGATCACCTCGATTATCACGGCACGATGGAAGCCTATGGCGCGGCCAAAGCCAAGCTGTTTTTAGCCAATGGTTTGCAAACCGCGGTGATTAATGTTGATGATGCGTATGGTCGCGAATTAGCGAATCGCGTTGCGGCGCGGGGCATCAAGGTAATTCGTTATGCCTGTAACGGTGGCAGCAAATTTGCAGACCTGATCGGCACACATTTATCAGTATCGGCGAGCGGCCTTTCGTTCTCGATCCGCGGCGTGCATGGTGCGTCAGACGTTGAAAGCAGCATCCTCGGTGCGTTCAACATCAGCAATTTATTGGCGGTGATTGGCGTGCTGTTGGCAAGCGGCATCACGCTACCGCAGGCGGCACATCTGGCGGGCGAGCTTACGCCTGTACCGGGGCGCATGCAGACGGTGCGTGCGGCCGATGATAATTTTAGTGACAGCAACAAGCCGCTGGTGGTGGTGGATTACGCGCACACGCCAGATGCGCTCGAAAAAGCGTTGTCAACCATAGCCGCCATCGTTCCACACAATGGCCGATTAATTTCAGTGTTTGGCTGTGGCGGCAATCGTGATCGCGGCAAACGGCCTTTGATGGGCGCTATTTCTGCTCAGTACGCGGATGTGACCTTTATTACCTCTGACAACCCGCGCAACGAAAATCCAGGCGTCATCATTTCCGATATCGAGCCTGCCATGAAGGGTGCCAAATATCGCGCCATTGAGGATCGTCACCAAGCCATTTATGAAGCGTTGAACGAAGCGCGCGCGGGCGATATTGTGCTGATTGCCGGCAAAGGCCACGAGGATTATCAGATCGTGGGCGATACCAAACATCACTTTAGCGATGTGGAAGAAGCGCGCGAGGCGCTGGCCCGCTGGACGGGACGCAAGATGGAAAGCGCAGCATGACGATCAATATGACCGCCGCCGCCGCCGCGCATCAATTGGGTGCCCATCTTATCAACGGTGATGTCCAGTTCACGGGGATCTCGATTGACAGCCGCACCGTGGCTAAAGGTGAATTATTTATCGCCATTCAGGGCGAGCATGTTGATGGTCATGATTATGTTGAGAACGCGATGGCGCGTGGTGCCGCTGCTGCGCTGGTCTCGCACGAAGTCGCAGATGCTTCTGCGATGCCACAAATCGTGGTGGGAGACACGGTGCTGGCATTAGGCCAGTTGGCGAAACATTGGCGCAAACAATTTTCGATTCCCATGATCGCGCTAACCGGCAGTAACGGCAAAACCACCGTAAAGGAAATGCTGCGTTCAATCTTGTGCGCGCATGTTGGCGAATCTGGGAAAGACGTTGTTCTTGCGACAGCGGGCAATCTCAATAACCAACTCGGTCTGCCGCTGATGATGCTGCAGCTTAATCGTGAGCATCAATATGCGGTATTCGAAATGGGCATGAATCATCTGGGCGAAATCGATTACTTGACGCGGTTGCTATCGCCTGATGTAGCACTCGTCATTATGGCGGGCACCGCGCATATCGGCGAAGTGGGCTCGCGCGAATTGATTGCACAGGCGAAGGGCGAAATTTTCGCCGGACTTTCCGCAGACGGAATCGCGGTGGTGAATATGCATGATCGTTTCGGCAGCTATTGGCGTGGCTTGGCCAATGGGCGGCGCGTGGTCAGTTTTGGCATCGATCCAAGTGATGATGTGGTGGGGGAATTTTCCGCGCAGTCGCTGGTGATTCACCACGATCAAGAATCGGTAGACGTCAATTTATTCGTGGTGGGTGAACACAACCAGCGTAACGCCCTGGCCGCCGCCGCCACCGCCATAGCACTTGATGTGCCGCTGAAAACAGTGTGTCAAGGACTCGAAGATTTTGAAGGTGTGGCCGGTCGCTTGCGGGCTTATAGCGGCCATAAAGATGCCACCATCATTGACGATACTTATAACGCGAACCCGGATTCGGTGCGCGCCGCGATTGACGTGCTGGCGGCAAAGCCGGGCAAGCGATATTTAGTGCTTGGCGATATGGGTGAACTGGGTGCTGATGCACCTGCAATGCACGCTGATATTGGCCGCTACGCCCGCCATGCCGCGCTCGATGGCTTGTATGCGCTCGGCACGCTGACGGAGCAAACCGTGATTGAACTGGGCCGCGATGGCTGGCATTTTGAGTCGCCCGATGATTTGTTGGAAGAGCTTGAAAAAGTGCTCGCACCGAATGTCACGGTGCTGGTAAAAGGCTCGCGATTTATGAAGATGGAGCGGGTGGTCGAAAAATTGGTTCCCGATTTTAACAAACAGAACCCAACTCACGGGGCCCACTAACTATGCTCCTCGAAATTTTCCAATGGCTCGGTCGTGACGTTCGCACTTTCAATGTGTTTGGTTACATCACATTGCGCACGGTGTTGGCGGCGCTGACCGCGCTGTCGATTTCGTTCATCGTCGGCCCGTGGATGATTCGTAAACTGACTGCGCTCAAAATCGGCCAATCTGTGCGCAACGACGGCCCGCAATCGCATTTGGTCAAAACTGGTACGCCGACGATGGGTGGCGCGCTGATTCTGGTCTCAGTGGCGGTTACCACGCTTATTTGGGGCGACCTGGAAAACCGTTATGTGTGGGCCTGTCTGGTTACCACGATTGGCTTTGGTGTGATTGGCTGGATTGATGACTATCGAAAAGTCGTGCATAAAAATTCCAAAGGCTTGTCGGCGAAGGCGAAATTTTTCTGGCAAACCGTGATCGCGGCAGTGGCACTTTCGTACATCGCCTATCGCGCCAATCTGCCACAGCAAACTGATTTGATTGTGCCGTTCTTCAAAACGGTGGCGATTCCTTTGGGCACGCTTGGCTTCATCATTCTCGGCTGGTTTACGGTCGTGGGTTTTTCAAATGCGGTGAATCTAACCGATGGTTTGGATGGTTTGGCGATCATGCCCACAGTCATGGTGGCCTCGGCGCTCGCGATTTTTGCTTATGTCGCCGGTAATAAAGTTTTCGCGGCCTATCTGGGTGTGCCGCACATCGCCGGGGCGGGTGAGCTGGCGATTTTCTGCGGCGCGATTGCTGGTTCGGGCCTGGCGTTTTTGTGGTTCAACGCTTACCCGGCTGAAGTGTTTATGGGCGATGTGGGCGCGCTGGCGTTAGGTGCGGCGCTAGGGTTGGTCGCGGTGATTTGCCGACAGGAAATTGTGCTCGTCATCATGGGCGGCGTGTTCGTGGTCGAGACCTTATCCGTGATGATTCAGGTCGCATCATTCAAGCTCACCGGCAAGCGCGTTTTCCGCATGGCACCGCTACATCACCACTATGAATTAAAAGGTTGGAAAGAAAATCAGGTCGTGGTTCGGTTCTGGATTATCACGATGATGCTGGTGCTGTTTGGTCTATCAACGCTGAAGTTGCGCTGAAATTACGATGAATATTCATTTCCCAACACGAGCACCGGCGGGCATTTCAAGCCATTTATGCGCCAATCGGCACGCCCCTGCTGGGCCTTCATATTTACGGCCACCGTTACCGTTATTCGAGAATCGTCAGGAACTGGGGTGAATTGGCATGACAAAAAAATACTTGTTCTTGGTGCGGGAGACACCGGACGCGCTGTCATCCGATGGGCAAAAAGTGTGGGTGCTGCAGTGCGACTCGCCGATTCCCGTGACCACCCTCCAGGGCTCGATGAACTCCAATCCAGTCATCCCGCTGTCGAATGCATCACCGGTGATTGGGACCGAAAAATATTTGACGCCGCTATTGGCGACGCCGAACTCATCGTGGCAAGCCCGGGCGTGGCCGTTGCTGGGCCCGCGTGTCACCCGGCCATCGCGCGCGCCATCGCGGCGGGCAAAAAAATCGTTGGGGACATCGAGCTTTTCGCGTGGCAGCAAAACGAGCTGAATGAACAAACAGGACAACGGCCCAAAGTGATCGGCATTACCGGCTCAAACGGAAAATCAACCGTCACCGCGATGGTGGGCGCCATGTGCTCGGCTGCTGGTTTGAAAACCGTGGTGGCAGGCAACATTGGCCTGCCGGTGCTTGATGCATCGGCGCGCGCAGAAATTGACGGCCAACCTGATGTGTACGTCCTTGAGCTATCCAGTTTCCAGCTTGAGACCACATCAAGTTTGCAGCTTGACGCCGCGACGATGCTGAATCTCAGCCAGGATCATCTGGATCGTTATGCCTCGATGGACGACTACGCGCGGGCCAAAAAACGTATTTTCAAACACGCTCGACATCAGGTATTGAACCGCGAAGATGTCGCCAGTATGGTGATGGTCGATGCATCCAAATCGTTCGCAACGTTTGGCCTGGATTTAGCACCAACGGATAGCGACTTTGGGATTGCCAACGGTCGGCTGGTGGAAGGCAATGTCGCGCTGGTGGCGTTAAACAATATGCCGGTGGCGGGCCTCCATAACGCGGCCAATGCATTGGCGGCGATTGGGTTGTGCCGTGCTATCGGCTGCGAGGCTGCGCCGCTGGTTGACGGCCTACGCCATTTCGCCGGGCTGCCGCATCGGCTGGAAAATGTCGGCATCGTCAATGGCATCACGTTTTACGACGATTCAAAAGGCACCAATGTCGGCTCCACGGTGGCCGCACTTAACGGGATGTCGATACCGGTGGTACTGATCGCTGGCGGCGAGGGCAAGGAGCAGGATTTCTCGCCGCTCGCCGAGCCGATCCGTAAGCGCGCCAAAGCGGTGGTGCTAATCGGCAAGGATGCGCGCTCGATTGAGAGCGCGATTACCTCTGCGCGGGTCACCACGGTTCACGCGTCGTCAATGGCGAATGCCGTGGAGAACGCCTATTCACGGGCATCTTCAGGCGATGCCGTATTGCTCTCGCCTGCTTGCGCGAGCTTTGATATGTTCAAAAACTATAAGCATCGTGGCGACGTTTTTGCCGAATGCGTACAGGCGCTAAAGGCGCGGATAGAGGCTGCACATGTTGTATAGCCCCGTCGCACGCCGCGCTGAATTAGACCTCTCCATTTTTTGGAGCGTGCTGCTGCTGCTCGCGGTTGGGCTGGTGATGGTGTACTCGTCCTCCATCGCCACTGCCGAAGCAGACAAGGCGTGGGGATTTCATGCCCACTATTTTTTGGTGCGACATTCCATTTTTTTGAGCTTGGGATTCGTGGCCGCCTGCATCGCCTTTCAAATTCCGATTGCCACCTGGCAGCGGATGGCACCGTGGTTATTTATTGCGGGTGCATTTTTGCTGGTGCTGGTGTTGATCCCCGGAATCGGCAAAGATGTGAACGGCAGTCGTCGCTGGATTCGATTGGGCTTTATGACCATGCAGCCGTCTGAAATGATGAAGCTGCTCGCCGTCTTGTATGCGGCCGACTACACCGTGCGCAAGGCGGCCTTCATGCACGACTTCAAGCGCGGATTTTTACCGATGGCGGGCGTGATGGTTTTTGTCGGTGCGATGCTGTTACGTGAGCCCGATTTTGGCGCGCTGGTGGTGATTACCTCCATCACGATGGCCATTCTGTTCTTGGGCGGATTGAACTGGCGGGTGTTTGCGGCGCTGATTTTCTGTTTGGCCGTTTCATTTGCAGGTCTGGTCGTTACGTCGCCGTATCGCTGGGAGCGTATGAAAGGCTTTATGGATCCGTGGTCGGATCCCTACGGGAAAAGCTATCAGCTCACACACTCGCTAATCGCGTTTGGTCGCGGTGAATGGACAGGGGTGGGCTTGGGCGCCAGTGTTGAAAAACTTTTTTATTTACCTGAAGCGCATACCGACTTTTTGCTCGCCGTGATTGCGGAAGAGCTGGGCTTTGTCGGCGTCGCGATCATCATCGGCTTGTTCGCGCTGCTCATTCATCGCGCGTTCGCGGTCGGTCGCGAGTCAATGATGCGTGAAAAATATTTCGCGGCATTGGTCGCGCAGGGCATCGGCGTATGGATTACGGTACAGGCATTCATCAACATGGGCGTCAATATGGGGCTGCTGCCTACCAAAGGGTTGACGCTGCCGTTCCTGTCGTTTGGCGGCACGGGCATTTTGGTGAATTGTGTTGCGGTCGCGATTTTGTTGCGCATTGATTATGAGAATCGGGCGCAAACGCGAACCTCCACTTCGAAAGTGCGACGCTCATGATCGCGAAAAGAACCGCGCTCATCATGGCCGCCGGTACCGGTGGGCACATCTTCCCCGGCATTGCGATAGCGCGCGAACTGGAAAAACAAGGCTTCGCGATTGTGTGGCTGGCGACGCCGCACGGCATGGAGCACAAGCTGGTGAAAAGCGCGGGCTATCCGATTGAAGTGGTGGCAATGGCAGGGGTGCGCAGCAAAGGTGGGATGGCGTGGTTGGCGCTGCCGTTCAGATTGTTGCGTGCGTGCTGGCAATCATTCAACATTATTCGACGCATTAAGCCAAACGTAGTGGTCTCGATGGGCGGCTACGTGGCATTCCCCGGTGGCGTGATTGCGGCCATATTGGGTAAACCACTGGTGGTGCATGAGCCCGGCGCCCATGCCGGGCTTACCAACCGTGCGCTGGCCTTATTCGCAGATCGTGTGCTAGTAGGGTTTCCGGACAGCTTTAATCAAAAGCCGAAAAATGCGATTGCGGCGATGTTGCCCAAACCAAAAAATCCGGAATGGCTGGGCACACCGGTGCGTGATGATATTTTGAAGATTGCGGCTCCAAATGTGCGCATGGAAAACCACGTTGGTCCGATTCGTCTACTGGTGGTGGGCGGTAGTTTGGGCGCAGCCACCATGAGCGCGTTAGTGGTGGCCGCACTGAAATTAATGCCAGCAGATTCGCGGCCTGACGTGATTCATCAGTCCGGCGAAAAAAATTATGCAGAGCTGATTGAGCTTTACAAATCATCGAACGTGACGGTCGATGTGCGCGCGTTCATTGATGATATGGCGGCGGCTTATAGCGGGTGCGATGTGCTGATATGCCGCTCGGGCGCGATCACGGTGGCGGAAATTGCGGCGGTGGGACTGGCGAGTATTTTGATTCCGCTGCCGTGGTTTGTGGCGGAAGAACAAATGGCGAACGCGAAATTTCTCGCCGATAAAAACGCGGGAATGCTGGTTTCTCAAGTTGAAGAAACCGCCGAAGGGCTGGCCAAAAAAATTGCATCAATGACACGAGTAAAAGCCCTCGAAATGGCGAACAACGCGCGCAGTTTGGGCAAACCAAACGCGACCGTGGCCTGTGCAGCGGTGTGTGCAGAAGTGGCGCTTGTGGAAAGTGCGGCATGAAGCATAAAGTGAAACAGCTTCACTTCATCGGCATCGGCGGCTCTGGCATGTCTGGCATTGCCGAGGTGCTGCTAAGTCTGGGCTATCAGGTCAGCGGCTCTGATTTGTCTGAAAGCGCGTCGGTAAAGCGCTTGCGCACACTTGGCGCAAATATCGTTATCGGCCATGCGGCCAATAATATTGCGGGTGCGGACGTGGTGGTGATTTCGAGCGCGGTCAAAGCCGATAACCCGGAAGTGGTTGCGGCCAAAGCAGCCCACGTGCCGGTGGTGGCGCGCGCCATGATGCTGGCTGAATTAATGCGCTTTAAACAGGGTATTGCTATTGCGGGAACGCATGGCAAAACCACCACCACCAGCCTCATTTCACATGTGCTCGATAGTGCGGGGCTGGACCCAACCTGCGTGATCGGCGGGCGCTTGAATTCGATCGGCACCAATGCGCGGCTTGGCAAGGGCGAATACTTGGTGGCGGAGGCCGATGAGTCCGATGCATCGTTTCTGTATTTGAAACCGATCATGGCGGTGGTTACCAATATCGATCAAGACCACATGGAAACCTATGCGCATGATTTCGCGAAATTGAAATCTGCGTTTGTTGAATTCTTGGAACATCTGCCGTTTTACGGGCTTGCCGTGCTGTGCGCCGATGACGCAAACCTGCGCGAGATCATGCCGCGATTGTCGAAACCCACGATGACTTATGGGTTTAGCGAGGGCGCCGAATTGCGCGCGATAAATGTTCGCGCATTGGGTACAAAAATGTTGTTCTCAGCGATCCAGCAGCGAGATGGGCGCGTGCTTGACGTTGAGTTGAATTTGCCTGGTATGCACAATGTATTGAATGCCTTGTCGGCGATTGCGATTGCGCGTGAAGTCGGTGTGGCTGACGAAAATATTGCAAAAGCGCTGGCGAGTTTCACTGGTGTGGGTCGCCGCTTCCAGCGTTATGGTGACATAAGAATTGCTGCGGGCGGCACGTATACGCTCATCGACGACTACGGCCATCATCCGGTTGAAATGGCCGCCACCATTGCGGCGGTACGCGGTGCATGGCCGGGAAGGCGCGTCTTACTTGCCTTTCAGCCGCATCGCTTTACGCGCACCCGTGATCTATTTGAAGATTTTGTGCGCGTTCTTTCCAGGGTGGACGAGCTGGTGTTGGCAGATGTTTATGCCGCCGGTGAGAGCCCGATTGTGGCCGCAGACGGTCGGGCGTTGATGCGCGCGATTCGTGTCGCTGGAAAAATTGAGCCCATCTTTGTCGACACGGCGGATGAAATTGCCGCCGCAGTGGAGAGCCGCGTGCTGGATGGCGATGTGGTTATCACGATGGGGGCGGGTTCGGTCGGTGGCGTCGCGCCGCGCCTGGCGAACATCGGAGCCGGTGAATGAATATGGCTGAGCCGATGAAATTTAGCCCACCGCTGCGCGGCGAATTAAAACTAAACGAACCCATGACGAAATACGTATCGTGGCGGGCGGGCGGTAATGCGCAACGTGTGTATAAGCCCGCTGATCTTGCCGATTTGCAGGTTTTCCTGCCCACGATTGGCGCAGATGAGCCGATTTTATTTGTCGGTTTGGGCAGCAATTTGCTGATTCGCGGCAATGGCAATGCTGGCGGATTCGATGGAACGGTCGTGATCACCACGCCAGTATTAAATGGTGTGTCGATTGATGACGCAGATAACACCATCGTTGTTGCGGGCGCAGGCGTGCCTTCGCCGCATGTCGCCAAATTTGCAGCAAAAAATCATCTCGCCGCCGCGGAATGGCTGGCGGGCATTCCGGGGACGGTAGGTGGCGCGTTGGCGATGAACGCGGGCTGCTACGGCACTGAAACCTGGGAGCAGATTGAGAGCGCGGTCACCATTGATCGCGCGGGCGCGTTGCACACGCGAACCAAAGCCGATTTTGACATCGGCTATCGCCACGTTGCGGCTCGTAATCAGGGCGAGGAATGGTTTGTATCCGCGCGTTTTCGTTTTCTTCCTGGCGATGCCGTTGTTGCGCAGGCGCGTATTAAAGAATTGCTCGCCAAACGTATGGCCTCGCAGCCGCTGGATAAACCGAATGCGGGTTCCACGTTTCGCAATCCGCCTAACGACCATGCTGCACGCTTGATTGAATCGTGCAGGCTGAAAGGCTTCACGATTGGCGGCGCTCAGGTATCGACGAAGCACGCGAATTTCATTATCAATACCGGCAATGCGAGTGCTAAAAATATTGAATCCATGATCGCGCACATTCAAGCCACCGTGAAAGCAGACACCGGTATTGAGTTGGTGCGTGAGGTAAAAATTGTGGGAACACCTGAATGACTGATATTAAAAAACTGGGCAAGGTTGCGGTGTTGATGGGCGGCCCATCGGCAGAGCGCGAAATCTCGCTCTTGTCGGGCAATGGCGTGTTGTCGGCATTACGCGAAAAAGGCGTTGACGCCTATGCGTTCGACCCGGCGGTGCAATCGTTGTTTGATTTGCCGCGTGAAAAATTTGATCGCGTATTTATCGCGCTGCACGGCCGCTTTGGTGAAGACGGCACGGTGCAGGGTGTGCTCGAAACCATGAAAATTCCTTACACCGGCAGCGGCGTGATGGCGAGTGCACTGGCGATGGATAAATGGCGCACCAAGCTGATCTGGGAAGCGGCAGGTATTCCCACCCCGCGCTATCACATCATCCACAAGGATAGTGATTGGCTAAAGATCATTGATGACTTGAAACTGCCGATGATCGTGAAGCCTGCGCGCGAAGGCTCCAGCATCGGTATCACCAAGGTTAACAGCGTCGCCGATCTGCCCTACGCGTATGAACTCGCGTCGAAGCTCGATCCGCTGGTGATCGCGGAAGAGTTTATTGCAGGTCAGGAATTAACCGCGTCGGTGGTCGACGATGAAGTGCTTTCGCTGATCCGCATCGAAGCGCCCGAGGGCAAATACGACTACGCCAATAAATATTTCAAAGACGTTGTGAAATATCACTGCCCGTCGGGAATTGACGCAGACATTGAAGCGCGAATTCGCGCGGATACGTTTAAAGCATTCTGTGTTCTGGGTTGCTCGGGCTGGGGACGGGCAGATGTGATGTTGCAGCCCAATGGCCGTTACGCATTTTTGGAAATGAATACTTCACCCGGGATGACCAGCCATTCGCTGGTGCCGATGGCGGGTCGTGCGGCGGGCTTAAGTTATGCCGATTTGTGTGTACGCATTTTGGAAGCGGCTTCACTCAAAAGCTAATCATGGCAAAAGATCAATCATCCCAATCGTCAAACGAAACCGCGGTGCCCTTTTTCCGCCAGCGCATTGTCGTGCTCGTCGGCGCATTTTTGGCCATGCTGACGGCAGCAGGCGTGGTGTGGATGGTGTGGAAATGGTTACCGGAATGGCCGGTGCGTGAAGTGAAATTCAAAGGCGAATTCAAGCAAGTGAATGCGAACGATTTGGCAAAAGTGGCGAACGCGATTGCAAATGTGAATGCAAACACGCGGCGCAGCATGCTGCGTGCCGACCTAGACGAGGTGCAAGCGGCCGTCAAACAAGTTGCCTGGGTGCGCAATGTTGATGTGCGTCGGCAATTACCGTCCACCCTGGAAATCGTGATTGAAGAACACACGCCATATGGACACTGGCGAGATGTGGCAGGCGCTAATGCGGAAGTTGAAAACTCATCATCAACAGCAGGTCAAACGCTGATGGTCAATAATTTTGGCGAGGTCTTCAACGCAGGGGCTGCTACAAAAATTGCTGACGGTAAATGGCTGGAGATGCCCGTCTTTGCTGGGCCTCCAGGCAGTGGCCGCGAAGTGCTGGCAGGTTTTGACCAATTTCGTAAACAGCTTTTGGCAGTGGAGCGCGTGCCCAAAGAGCTACAGCTATCGAGCCGCCGCGCGTGGTGGATGAAGCTCGATAACGGCACCACGCTGGAGCTGGGCCGCTCGGATGCAAATGCGCGGCTGGCCCGTTACATCAGCGCCTATAAACAGCTGGCAACGTTGCAGACCACGAACGCGCACATCGATTTGCGTTATCAAAGTGGCTTGGCCGTTCGAACTATGATCGCGAGCAAATCAAAATGACGCCAAAAGAAAACAGGGAAAAACGATGAACAAACCGCGCGAAGCGAAAAACCTGTTGGTGGCGCTCGATATTGGTACCTCGAAAATTGTCGCTATCGTCGCCGAGATTACGCCAGAAGGCAGCGTTGAAGTGTTGGGTATCGGTCAGCATCCATCGAAGGGATTGAAAAAGGGGGTGGTGGTCAATATT
The DNA here is from genome assembly GCA_025359285.1 of Burkholderiales bacterium. GTDB lineage: Bacteria > Pseudomonadota > Gammaproteobacteria > Burkholderiales > Usitatibacteraceae > UKL13-2. Next base: position 770 of record JANYGV010000221.1, on the reverse strand, counting down.
GAAACCACCGTGAATGGCATTCAGCGCGCGCTTGAAGAAGCCGAGCTGATGGCGGATTGCAAAATCCGCGACGTGCTGACGGGCATCGCGGGCTCGCACATCAAGAGTTTTAATTCGCACGGCATGGTGGCGATCAAAGATAAAGAGGTCTCGCAATTCGATGTGGATCGCGTGATCGAGACCGCGCGCGCCGTCAACATCCCGATGGACCAGCAAATTTTGCACATCCTCACGCAGGAATTCATCATCGATGGTCAGGAAGATGTGCGTGAGCCGGTGGGTATGAGTGGCGTCAGGCTCGAAGTGAAAGTGCATATCGTCACCGGTGCCGTGAGTGCGGCGCAAAACATCATGAAATGTGTGCGTCGCTGCGGATTGGAAGTCAGCGATTTGGTGCTGCAGCCGCTTGCCTCCGCGATCGCTGTGTTGTCGCAGGATGAAAAAGATTTGGGCGTTTGTTTAGTCGATATTGGTGGCGGCACGACGGATATTGCTGTCTTCACCGGCGGCGCGATTCGCCACACGGCGGTGATCCCGATTGCGGGCGATCAAATTACCAACGACATCGCGATGGCACTGCGCACCCCAACCAAGGACGCGGAAGATATCAAGATGGCGCATGGCTGTGCGCTGCGGCAAATGGCGAGTGTGAATGATGTGATTGAAGTACCCGGCGTGGGCGAGCGCGAGCCGCGTCAGCTGTCGCGACAAACTCTCGCCGAAGTGATTGAACCACGCGTGGAAGAACTTTATTCGCTGATTCAGCGCGA
>JANYGV010000181.1 GCA_025359285.1 Burkholderiales bacterium | reverse complement strand
CCAGGCGCAGCATCACGATGGAATCTTTGCCGCCGGAAAAAAGCAGCGCGGGATTTTTCGTTTCGGCCACGGTTTCGCGCATGATATGAATCGCTTCCGACTCCAGCCAGCGCAAATGTTTGCTCAGCGGAGCGCGCGGCGTTTTGTAGGTTGCATGCCTGCCCGTTGAATGGGCAATGGTGAAGTCATCGAATTTCATAATGTGACCTTGATCGAAATGTTTGAATATTGTGGAATAGCCGCTGCTTTCGTTTCGTCAACATGCAGCCCGCATTCTTTTTTGCCAGCTTCGGATTCCCACCACCAGCGCCCGGCGCGTGGGTCTTCGCCAGCCTTAACTGCACGTGTGCATGGCTCACAGCCAATGCTGGGGTAGCCGCGATCATGCAGCGCGTTGTACGGCACATCATTCGCGCGGATGTAGGTCCACACGTCATCGTTGGTCCAGTCGAGCAGCGGGTTAAATTTGATGAGGCCGTGGGTGGCGTCGTTTTCTTGATGCGCCAAAGCCGCGCGTGATGCGGCTTGCTCGCGGCGCAGGCCGGTCAGCCATGCGCGCCTATCGGTCAGCGCGCGGCCGAGCGGCTCGACTTTGCGAATGTGGCAGCAGGCTTTGCGATTTTCAATCGACTCATAAAATGCATTTGCACCGAGCGTATTCACGTAATTTTCAACTGCTTCGGGTCGCGGTTTGAAAACGTGAAAGGGTTTACCGTAGCGCACGAGTGAGACTTCCATCAGCGCAAGTGTTTCTTTCGGCAAACGACCGGTGTCAAGTGTGAAAACCTGAATGCCGGAGAATTCGCGCGCGATTAAATCCAGCAGCACCATATCTTCGGCACCAAAGCTGGTGGCGAATGCAGCAGGAGAAAACTCACGCTCGATTTGGCCGAGCAGAACTTTTAGCTGGCTGATTTTTGCTTCCAGACTCATGATGCACTCGCGGTCATCTGGCGACGACGAAACAAAGGTGAGGTCTGCACCACCGAGCCTTGATACACCTCCGAAAAATCGTTAAACGATCTCAACGCGGCTTCAATATCTATATCCGCGCGAACCGCAAACGCATTAAAACCGACGCGCTTTAAATAGAACAATTGATCACGCTGAATGTCGCCAATCGCACGAAGCTCGCCCTTGTAACCGTAACGGGTGCGCAGCAAATAGGCCGCCGAATAGCCACGCCCATCTTTGAAGGTGGGGAAATTAACTGCGATGATGGGGAGGTGATTGATATCGCCTGCCAACGCACTCGGATCGTCTGCGCCGTCTAGGAAAACACCAACGGTTTTGCCGTTCAAGCCAGCGGGTTTCGAAGCCCACATTTTTAATGGCACGATGATTTTTTGAGCTTGGGGAATCTCTGCATCAACACTCGCGACCAACGTCCACACGTCATCAACAATCGCATTATCGATAATAACTTTAGACATTTTCAACCTCGGCGATTTCTTTTTTGTTCCCGTAAACGCTGACCTTGAAAGGTTCAATACCGAGCCGCTTCACGGTATCGATAAAGCGTTCGTCTTCAATGCGCAGATCAACATAGGTGCCAACCAGTTTTTCCACCACGTCAGCCATGTCGTCTTGCGCGAATGAGGGGCCGATTACTTTGCCGAGCGACGCGCCCAAACCCTGCGAGCCGCCGATGGAAACCTGATAAAACTCTTCGCCGTGTTTATCCACGCCCAAAATGCCGATATGGCCCACATGATGATGACCGCACGCATTCATGCAGCCGGAAATATTGAGCTGCAAATCGCCGACGTCATGCAAGTAATCAAGATCCCCCAACTTGTCTTCCACACGGCGCTGAATGGCTTCTGCGACGGGAATGGATTTCGCATTGGCGAGTGAGCAAAAATCGCCACCGGGGCAGGCGATGATGTCAGTGAGCAGGCCAATATTCGGCGTCGCAAAGCCGATGGTTTTTGCGCGCAGCCAGACGGCGTGAAGATCATCTTGCTTCACGTCCGCCAAAATTAAATTCTGTTCATGCGACACGCGTATCTCGCCAAAACTATATTCATCCGCCAGAGCAGCGACCGCATCAAGCTGTGCATCCGTGGCGTCGCCGGGTGCTATGCCGGTTTTTTTAAGCGATAGCGTGACGGCCGCATAGCCGGGCTGTTTGTGGCGAAACACATTGCGCTTAACCCAGTTGGCAAAACCTTTTTCTTTGGCTTCTGCATGCTCAAATGCGGCACTCACCGCGGGCAGCGTTTCATACGCAGGATCAATAAAAAATGCTGACACACGATCAATTTCGGCTTGGGTAATGGTGGATGGCCCGTCTTTCAAATGCGCCCATTCGGCGGCGACTTCAGCGCGGAATTTTTCGACACCCAATTCTTTGACCAAAATCTTGATCCGTGCTTTGTAAATATTGTCGCGACGACCGAAACGGTTGTACACGCGCAGCACCGCGTCGAAATAGGTGAGCAAATGTTCGGGCGGCAAGGCATCGTGAATCACGTGGCCCAAAATGGGTGTGCGCCCCAGTCCGCCGCCGACCAGCACACGAAATACCACCTTGCCTGCATCGTTCAACACCGCTTGCGCGCCGATGTCGTGAAACAGCGTACCTGCACGATCTTCAAGCGATCCGCTAACCGCGATTTTGAATTTGCGCGGCAGGTAGGCAAATTCAGGATGAAACGTTGACCATTGCCGAATCAGCTCAGCATACGGACGCGGATCGATGACTTCA
>JANYGV010000141.1 GCA_025359285.1 Burkholderiales bacterium | reverse complement strand
TCGCATGGCGGCGTGGTGCTGGGGATTTTGCCGCTCGCGACTGCCGCCGCAGGCGCAATATTTTCCCGCGAGCGCCCTTCAAAGGCGTTCTGGTTGATGGCAACGGTGGGCAGCGCACTGGTGGTTTTGTTTTCACTTACGCGCAGCCGTGGCGCGATAGAGCTCGCTGATTTGGCACTGGTGGCGGCCGTTATTTTTGCAGCATGTGGCTACGCCATCGGCGCGCAATTGGCCAAAAATTTAGGTGGATTGCAGGCGATCTCGTGGGCGCTGGTGATTGCATTACCGTTCACCTTGGTGCCTGCGATATTGACCGCGCCAGCCCATTTCGTTTTGCCTGCTTCGGTGTGGATGGGCTTTGCGTATGCGGCTGTGGTGAGTCAATATCTCGGCTTCCTGCCATGGTACAAAGGGCTCGCGCTCGGCGGCACTGCGCGGGTGGGCCAGACACAACTTTTGCAACCGTTTTTTACCTTGTTCGCGGCCGCGTTGCTGCTGGGCGAGAAGATTGATGCGATGACCTTAAGTTTCGCCGTATTAGTATTTGTGGTGGTCGCGTTTGGGCGAAAATTAAGTGTGGCGCAAGCGTCAAAATGAAACGCCACGCAAAGCGCAGATCTAGCAGCAAAAATGGCTCAAACGGTGCGCCAGCATTAGCGTTTTAAAATTCAATGCGGCTGGTAAGATTGAGGCCGAGGCTAACGCCTAGTTTTCAAACCGCGCGCCGAAGGCTTCGCTGTATTGAGTTTCACCGAATTCAAAATGTGCGTCCGGGCTTTCGCCGAGGTAGGTTGATTCGACGGTGACCTTTACGTAGCGATCAAGCTTGCGCCAAATTGCGTAAGTCAGCGTGCGGGCGATGTCGCCGGGGCGTTCGCCAGCGCGGATTTCATGATCCGCAATCAGGATCAGTGCCGTCGCATCGTTGACGCGCGCACGATCAACTTCTTCGGGCTTAGTCCAATGGGCGGTGAATTCTTCGACCACTTGCGGTATCTCGCGCGGCAGTAACGGTGATACCGACACTTCAAGTCGATATGGGTTGCCCGCTTTGGCGAATTGCACTTGGATTTGGTTACTCATATTGCTACGTTAATCGAATCTGGATTGATGTGCAATGCTGGTTTAGCAATAATAATAAATTTAACAATCACGATTGTTATATGACAATCCACATCTGTATGCGACCACCCACAAAAAAAGCGGCCTGAGCCGCTTTTTTTGTGGGTGAAAAGTTATCGCTAACTTAAGAGCAGAATTGGTGATAGCGCAGCCAATAGCTCATTTCTGACGATAGCTGATAACCGCTTGACATCACACTACCAACTTATTCAACTGTCGCTTTTGCGCGCAATTCCTGCACCAATTTTGTTACTTGATCTTGCTGCGCACGCTGCTTGAAATTGTCTTTGACTTCGGCAAATGCGGGGACCTTCATGTCGCGTACATCATCCAAACGAATTACGTGGAAACCGAAAGCTGACTTGACGGCAATTTTGGTGGTTTCGCCTTTTTTCAGGGCTTTCATTGCGTTACCAAACTCGGGCACGTAGCGGCCTGCAGGACCCCAATCAAGATCGCCGCCATTGTCTTTCGAGCCGGTATCTTTCGATTTATCTTTGGCCAATTTTTCAAAGCTCTCGCCTTTGCCGAGGCTGGCGATAACAGCTTTAGCTTCGTCTTCTGTTTCTACCAAAATATGGCGGGCCTTGTATTCTTTATCACCCATTTGGGCAACAAATTTTTCGTAATCGCTTTTCAGCTTTTCGTCGGTGATAGGGTTTGCTTTGACATAGTCATCAAAAAAAGCACGGATCAACACCGCCTGACGGGCCATGTCCATTTGAGCTGATACCAATACGTCACGGTCAAGACCTTTCTTGCGAGCGGCTTGCGACAGAATTTCACGATTAACGAGTTCGTCTTTGATTGCGTTGCCAACGTCAGGCGTAGACGGCTGGCCCGACGATTCACGTTCGCGATTCATGGCATCAAAGTAAGCGGCTGGAATAGCAACGCCATTTACCTTTACACGGCCCGGCTCGACCTTGGTGCTGACTTTAGCGGCGGCTTTTTCAGCCTTGGTCTGGGCAAATGCAACTGGTCCCCCTGCGATCAACGCGGCGGTGAGAGCGAACACAACATATTTCAATTTAGATTGCATAGTTCTTCCTTAACGAGAGTAAACAAAAAATAACAATTACAAAAAATCACAACTAAAAACCTAAGCTTCAAATCTTTCAGCACCTTGCCGAACGAATTCAGTGCTCGCATGTACCTTTTGAATCAAGGCGAAACTTGCGCATCAATCTTCAGCGCGTGAATACGAGTCTTCATCAAATCATCCAGCAATTCATAAATCATTCGATGCCGCGCAACTAACGGTTTGCCCGCAAAGGCCGCCGACACCACGGTGATTTCGAAATGAGTTCCTACATCCTCTGCCGCCGTGCTCCCGGTGCGCACGGCGTGGGCATGAGCCCCGGCGTGGCCAGCGTGCGAGGCAGAGTCGTCAACGATCTCAAGCAATTCCGGCTTGAGTGCTTGAAGACGTAATTCGATTTGATCGCGAATAGTAGCCATTAGTTCATTGCGGTTAGCTTGGGAATGTTTTTTTGAACGGTTTAACAGTAACGTTGGAGAACACGCCGGCGGCGCAATAAGGATCTTCAGCAGCCCACGCAATGGCCGCTTCGCGAGACGCAAACTCAGCCACAATCAACGAACCCGAAAAACCCGCTGGGCCCGGGTCATCTGCATCTATTAGAGGATGCGGGCCAGCCAGAACCAAACGACCCTCGGCCTGCAATGCTTTCAGCCGCTCCACATGCGACGGACGGCTCGCCAGGCGGCGCTCAAGCGCGCCAGGCAGTTCTTCACAAATTATTGCGTACAACATGGCCCACCGCACTCATTAACCGCTTTCATTAAATTTTTTCGCTTTTGGGTTCGTTATTGGCAGCAGCAATCGCTACGGCTGGCGTGTCGTCGGCCTTGAGTTCTTCCTGCGGCATATACGGATATAGCCAAACAATTTGCGCGATGATGAAAACCAAGAACAGCCCCATATCACCAAAGGTTTTGAACAAAAACCATGTATCCGTCGATTGGTAATACGCAAAATAAAGGTTCAGACCCGCCACGAAGATGAGGAAAACGATCCATGCCAGCGCCAGCTTTTTCCAAACAGCTGACGGTGCCTGGATTTGATGATTGAAAATAACGGAAATCGGATTTTTACCAAAACCAAACTGCGCCACCGCAATCGCTGTAGCCATCACCAAAAACAGCACAGTTGGTTTTATTTTGATGAACATCTCATTTTTGAAAATAATCGTTGCGCCACCCGCCACGACAATAATTCCCAAACCAATCCACATCATCGGCTCGACCTTTTTGCCGCGCGCTTTCAGATAAATCACCTGCGCAATGGTGGCGACAATCGCAACAGCCGTGGCCACATAGATGCCAAACATCTTGAACGTGGCAAACATCAACACCAGCGGGAAAAAGTCGAACAACAGCTTCATCGGGTTAAATCAAAAGTCGGGCTAAAGAAAAGGCTACAAGAAAGAGTGCGAGGAAAATCAGTAACTTGGGATTATCGCATTTTTCGCTTGACCTTGGAATGGCGTTCATTCCGCCGCTTTTGATACCAACCAAGCTCAGTGCAAGCGCGTCCATTTTGTGTGTTCGGCCTCGATCAAGGCGCGAGTGTCGTTCGGAAAGCCGGGCTGCGATGCGACGGTATAGGCCTCTTCATAAAACCCCGCGCACTCATCGGGCAAATGCTTATTCAGCGTGTCAAACGCATAGCGCATCAACGCGGCGTCGCCCGAGCGAATCGCCGTAATAGCGAAATTAAGATTCAACATGCGCCACGGCCGCTCAGGATTTGAACGCTCTAAATCGGCCTTCAGCTGGGGTGCCAAATGCACAATAAAACCCTGCATGAGCGCAAACGCAGCCGCAGTTTCTTGCTTTGATTGCGCCTCATTCGAGCGCACCGCCAATGCGTTGACCACCGCTTCAGTCGTTTGAAGCGGCAAATCATGGCGCATTGCCCACAACCCAATTCCCAAAATGACGGCATGCAACTCGGCGCGAGCATTACCGAGGTCAAAACGGTCTAGCCAACTATCCAGTTCGGTCGCGGCACGCAATGCTTCATCAGCCGCTTCACCTGCGTCTTCAAGCGGCAACGCGCCGTCCGCACCATATTCAAAATCCAGTCGTTCGCTTACTTCAATAAATTCACTAACGGCGGCAACCAGCGCAATGGCATCGTGGGTGCCAAGTTTGCCGCTGTGAGAACTTGCGGCACCAAATCGTTCGCGATAAGCATTGTTAATGGCGGCGGCAACATTGGCGAACCGCGCCGATAGCGGCGTTTCGTCGGGCGGGTTAAGTACGCTGGCGTCCTTCAAAGCAAGACGGATGGGTTTGATTTCAGCCATAAATTGGGGTCGTGGTTAGAAATGTTGACGAGAGGGAGTTAATAGCAAAAATGCAGCGCGCCTAGTCTAGGTCACGCAAACTCGGTGTTCACGAATGGCTCGAAAATGCAGATGTCGATTTTTGAATTGTGTGACTTTGTTATGATGAGAGATTGAATAACAAGTTGTACAAATTTTGAATAATTTTGATTTACATAATCACTCTACTGCGTCTGATGGATTGCTGCCTGCCGCAGACTTGGTGGCGTTGGCCGCGCGTAATGGCTGTGATGCGGTCGCGCTTACCGACCATGATACGACTGATGGTATAGCGTCAGGGCGGGCCGCCGCGCTTGATTTGGGGCTCAAGTTTATCGCCGGGGTCGAAATTTCTGTTTCATGGTCACCTAGCATCGAGGCGAAGTCTACTACGTTGCACATTGTTGGGTTGGGCGTGGACATCGACAACGCCGCGCTCATCAGCGGGCTGGATAGTATTCGCCAGGGCAGATTTGATCGCGCGAAGCTCATGAGCGATGACTTCGCGCGCGTGGGCATTACAGGTATGTTTGATGCCGCCTACGCACTCGCGGAAAATAAAACGATGCTGGGCCGCACCCACTTCGCGCGCGCACTTGTTAACGCCAAGCATGTAACCAGCGTTGGCAAGGCTTTCGAGCGTTACCTCACTTACGGTCGACCAGGCTTCGTGCCGCATGAATGGACGAGCTTGAGTGAATCAATCGACTGGATCCGCAGCGCGGGCGGCATCGCCGTGATCGCCCATCCAGGGCGCTACAACATCAGCAAGCCCGATATGACAGTGCTCTTGACTGAGTTCAAGGAATTGGGCGGTGCCGGCATTGAAGTCATTACCGGCAGCCACACCCCACAACAGTATCGGGAATATGCGACGCGCGCTCGCGAGTTCGGCTTTCTGGCGTCACGTGGCGCTGATTATCACGGACCTGGCGAGAGTCGCAGCGAGCCGGGAAAATTGCCGTTGTTGCCGAACGACTTGGTGCCCGTCTGGTCGCAGCTGCAGTGAATAATTTGTAATGAGTCAATTTTTCACACTGCATCCGACGCATCCCGAAGCCCGCCTCATAAAGCGCGCGGCTGAAATAGTGCGCGGCGGCGGCGTGATCGCCTATCCAACAGATTCCTGCTACGCGCTCGGCTGCCACATTGGCGACAAAACTGCGATGGAGCGCATCCGAAAAATTCGCGATGTGGACGAGCGTCATCACTTTACGCTGGTGTGTCGTGACCTTTCCGAGATTGGCACGTTCGCGAAAGTGAACAACGCACAATATCGATTACTCAAAGCGCACACACCCGGCAGCTACACTTTTATTTTGCAAGCCACGCGCGAACTGCCGCGCCGCATCGCGCATCCAAAACGCGCCACCATTGGCGTTCGGGTGCCGGAGCACGTTGCGGCATTGGCACTTTTGACGGAAATCAATGAACCCCTGTTGTCCTCGACGCTCATGCTGCCAAATGAGGTCGAGCCGCTGAATGACGCAGATGAAATTCGCCGTAAACTGAATCACCAGGTTGATTTGATTCTGGATGGCGGCGCATGCGGGGTGATGCCCACCACGGTGATTGATTTGTCAGGCGATGAGCCCATATTGGTTAGGCAAGGCAAGGGCGACTCAACCGTGTTTGGCTTTTAAAGCAATGGCTCCGTGATCGTGCTGCTTTAACGTTCAATTCTCTCAATCCAACCAATCGTACCCGCCAAACTCATTTTTCAAAAATTGCGCCGAAAACATGGATCCAAATATCATTCAAAAAATTGCTGTTTATGCAATTCCGCTCATTTTCGCAATTACATTGCACGAGGCCGCCCACGCCTACGCAGCGCGCTATTTTGGCGACAACACCGCGTATATGATGGGCCGCATGACCCTGAACCCAATCAAGCATATCGACCCAATCTGGACTATTGCGGTGCCATTGTTAACGCTTTTCCTAGGCGGTTTTATTTTCGGGGCCGCCAAACCGGTACCGGTTAATTTTGGTGCGCTGCGCAACCCCAAACGAGATTCGATCTGGGTTGCCGCGGCGGGCCCATTGGCCAATTTGGCCATGATGCTAATGTGGGCTTTGGTCGCTACCATCGCGCAAAGCATGCCCGAGTCGGTACCGACGTTGTTTTTGTCCTATGTAGGCCAAGCCGGTATTTTAGTCAACGCGCTACTAATGATTTTTAATTTGTTTCCATTACTGCCGCTAGATGGCGGACGAATTATCGCGGGACTTTTGCCCAACAATCTAGCCTATCAATATTCGAAGCTCGAACCATATGGCATGTTTATACTGATTGCTTTGTTAGTCACCGGGGTATTTGGCAAATTCCTTGGGCCACTGGTAGACATCAGCATGAAAACTGTATACTCTATGTTTGGAATCGCATAAAACCAGCGTTGTAATCCGCCTCCCGGCGATGACTGAACAACGCTTGAACAAAAAGTTCGCAAGCGTTTAGCAATGGGAAAATCCGTTGCATGTGATATGGACATCTCTATCTCCATCGCAATAACGCTTGGCACCTTCGACTAAACGTCCACCCAGTTTATTTAATTAATTATTGGCACGCACGCACCACGCAAAATTTGCTTGTGTTTGTGACTAAAAGGGCTTGATCCCTCCGTATGTTTCCTGACCGCGTTCTATCTGGCATGCGCCCCACCGGGCGTTTGCATCTTGGCCATTACCATGGCGCACTGAAAAACTGGACCAAGTTGCAGCACGAACACCCGTGCTTCTTCTTCGTTGCGGATTGGCATGCACTGACCACTCACTACGAAACGCCCGAGGTGATTGAGCAATACACCTATGATACCGTGACCGACTGGATTGCGGCGGGGATCGACCCTTCGCAGGCAACGCTATTTGTGCAATCCAAGGTGCCGCAGCACGCTGAACTGACGCTGCTGTTGTCATTTTTTACGCCAATTTCATGGCTGGAGCGCGTGCCCACTTATAAAGACCAAGTAGAAAAGCAGGCGCAGTATGGGCGCGATTTAACCACCTACGGCTTCCTTGGCTATCCGCTGATGCAAGCGGCTGACATTTTGATTTATCGCGCCAATAGCGTGCCTGTAGGGGAAGATCAGGTTTCACATATTGAGCTTACCCGCGAGATTGCGCGCCGCTTCAATCATTTGTTTGGTCGTGAAAAAGGCTTTGAAGAAAAAGCAGAAGCCGCGATTAAAAAGCTGGGTTCCAAAAAAGCCAAGCTCTACAATGAATTACGCACCAAGTATCAGCAGGATGGTGACGACGGCGCGCTTGAAGCCGCGCGTGATTTATTGGGGGACGTGCAAAATCTCTCGATGGGAGATCGCGAGCGATTGTTTGGCTTTCTTGAGGGTGGCGGCAAAGTCATCCTGCCGGAGCCACAGGCATCGCTGACGCCAACCGCAAAATTGATTGGCCTTGACGGACAGAAAATGTCCAAAAGCTACGGCAATACGATCGACATGCGCGACACGCCGGACGCCATCACGACCAAAGTTCGCAAAATGCCGACTGATCCTGCGCGAGTACGCCGCACTGATCCCGGCGATCCTGAAAAATGTCCGGTGTGGACACTGCATCAGGTGTACTCAGACCAAACCGTTCGTGATTGGGTGGTGGCGGGATGCAAGAGCGCCGGCATCGGCTGTTTGGAGTGCAAACAGCCCGTCATTGACGGCATCATTACCGAGCTAAAGCCGATGCGCGATCGCGCCGCGCCATTCGAAGAAGACCCTACTTTGGTTAAAAATATTATTGCTGATGGCTGCGAAAAAGCGCGCGATACAGCGGAAGAAACGATGCGCGACGTGCGCGATGCAATGGGATTGAATTACCGATGAAGTCAGTTTGCTTAGTTTTAACAGCAGCGGCGGCTGTTGTGCTGTCTGCTTGCGCCGCCACCGTATTACCTCCACCTGCACCATCTAGCACCCTTCCCGCTGCGCCCGTGGTTACAGCTATAGCCCCGGTCGTCGTACCCAGCAAATTACCGGTAGGCAAATCGCAATTCGAATTCGTTGACAACAAGGGCGACCCCACCCGTCCCGTCAAGGTTTGGATGTTTGTGCCCGAATCCTGCGATACAAAATGTCCGCTGCAGTTTGTGATGCACGGCGTAAAAAGGGACGCAGAACAATATTTGGATACTTGGGTGGCGTTTGCAAACGAGCGCAAATTTGTGGTTATTGCTCCGGAATTTAGCCGCCAATACTTTCCGAATGATGATGACTATAGCCTCGGACGTGCCACGACCGAGACGAACCCAGCCAAATGGACTTTCGCTGTACTCGAACACCTGTTTGACGAATTAAAATCACGGCATGGCTTTGCTTCCGAGACTTACCGCTTGTTTGGACATTCTGCGGGCGGCCAGTTCGTCCATCGCATGCATCTATTCGTTCCACAACACCGTGCTAGCCCGATTATCGCGGCAAACGCGGGCTGGTATACCGAGTTTGAGTGGGGCCTATTGTTCGCATCCAAATTCCCCTTTCCTTACACCACGATTGGCTCGCGCGTTGATGAGGCGCGCACCAAAGTAGTTCTACATAATCCCTTCGTATTGATGCTGGGAGGCCAAGATACCGACCAGAACGACGCAGTGCTCAACAAAAGCGCGGCCGCTAATCTCACTGGCTTGAACCGCTTGGCGCGTGGTCGCCACTTTTACGAAAACGCACAGCGTGCTGCGCAGCGATTGGATGTAAGGTTTACATGGCAGCTGCAGATTGTGCGCGGCGTTGCGCATAACCATGCGGGCATGGCTGCCGCAGCCGTCAAATTCATGTACCCCGATCTAAAATGAGCATTGAGTTAACCGCTGAACGCATCACGGAAATCCAGTTGCAGCCATCGCTGGATATGCAAATGCCGATCGCGCGTATTCGCGGCGAGGTGATGACCGAGATGCCGACGGATTTGTTTATTCCACCCGATGCGTTGTCAGTCATCCTGGAGCAATTCGAGGGGCCTCTCGATCTCTTGCTGTATTTAATCCGCAAACATTCGGTTGATATTCTCGATATCCCGATGGCCGAATTGACCCGCCAGTACATGAAATATATTGAAGCTATGAAAGATACCCAGCTTGAATTGGCGGGCGAATATCTATTGATGGCGGCGATGTTGATTGAAATCAAAACGCGCATGTTGTTGCCGCGTCCACCGAAAGAAAATGAACCGGAAGTCTTGGACCCACGCGCGGAATTAGTGCGACGTCTGCTTGAATACGAACAAATGAAGGCCGCAGCACTCGCTATCGACGCCATGCCACGTAAAAACCGCGATTTCTCAATCGTGGATGTATTGGTTGAACAAAGCCTGGTAAAGCGCGTACCTACCGTGTTGGTTGCGGATTTGACAGAAGCGTGGCGAATCATTTTAAATCGCGCAAAAGCCACCCAAAAACACCGCGTTGGCCGCGAAGAGCTTTCGGTGCGCGCGCACATGAGCCGTATTTTGCGCGTACTGAGCGGCAAAGGCTTTCTGAAATTTGACGAATTATTTACGCCGGAAGAAGGCGTTGCTGTCGTGGTTGTAACGTTCCTCGCCGTGCTGGAAATGGCCCGCGAATCGCTTCTCGATATTACGCAGTCGTCACCGTTTGAACCTATTTACGTGAGGCTGCGTGTCAGCAACGAAAACGACGATGAAAATGGTGCACTCCTACTTGAACCGACAATCGCATAGCGAATGCTGAATAAGCTTCCGACATTTGGGACACGATTGTTGATG
>JANYGV010000111.1 GCA_025359285.1 Burkholderiales bacterium | reverse complement strand
GGTAACGTTCGTCTAGGGTGAGGTGCGTGCGCTTCATGGCGATGTCCTTTCGTCTCAGAAACAAAAGGGTACCGCTATTCGTGCCTCACCCCCTCATCAAGCGCCCTGATCTGTCGCTATTCGAAATGGAATCCGGGTTTTATCCTCAAACGGCACGCGGATATTAGTGTTTTAATTTACGTCAGTTCACGTGGCCAGCACTTGCATCCACAACGCAACATCATCAATCAACACCCATTCGCGCAGCACGCGCCCATTAAAAAATTCCGCATGGTTGATACCCATTATTTCGATGGGTTTGCCGGTAGGATGTCCATATTGGCTTTCGCCGGTATGCAGCGCAGTTGCGCGCCAGCGAAACGCCACGCGATCTGCGCGGCCGCTGCCTCGCTGCATCGCGAGGTGTTCAATCTCAAACCGCTGCACCGAGAACGCAGCAAACAATTCTCGCCAATAAGTTGCAACCTCATCTTGACCATAACGTGTTTTGCCGCCAGGCCCAAGATGATGCGCGGCATCGTCATAGATTGCTGACGGCGTTGCTTTGCCATCGGCAAAATCGCGTATGGCTGACGCGTAGCTTTGCGCAATTGCATCGCTGCTGATGTGCGATTCGTAGCCGTCAGGTGCAATATCGGCAACTGGCTTGTTCCAGCCACCACGCTCATCCAACCAGCGTTGCGCTATGTCGCGCGGCGTAGTTCCGATTTGCAATGCAATCGCGGCCTGATCACGCACCAGCCATTCGTGAATGATGCGATTGTTTTTGCACACACAATCAGCAATGGTGCGCACATGAATTTTGCGGCCGGTCGCTGCACCGAAATTACCATTGCCCAAGTGCGTCATGGTCGAGATGATACGGTGCGAACTCAAGAAGCCGCGCTCGGCATCGCCTGATTGAATAATGTCTTCAGCCAGTAATCGGCGATCAGGAAATTGTGCCAGCGTGGCCTTGGTGCCCGCGACAACATCGGCGACGCTTACGCTGACTGATGAAGGTGTTTCGACGACACACGGGTCAGAATAATAAGCATAAATGTCATCAATACGTCGCCCTTCCCAGATACGCTCGGTGATCACGCGGATGTAGTGATCAAGATCGCGAAATTCGGCATCAAAGCCCATCATTTTTTCTGGCGCCGAATTGCTTGCGTTGCGATCATTCACCATGACAAAAACCTTTTTTAAGCGCAAAAACGTCAATTGAACGCAAAAATAAATACTTCGGATGCAATATTTTCCTAATTATTTCAGTGGCGCGACATAAAAAATATTCTTTAGCGAAGCCTGCGCTGGCGGCAACGTCTTGCATTCGAAGTACAAGTGAAGTATATAATGTTTGATATTAGTTACCTCAACTGACAACAAAACGTTCGAATATCGGTATGAAGTGATGGATACATCGCCCGTCTGCACCGTAAATCTACGCAGTACACATTGCGCAATTTATGATGCCCATCTTAAACATTCTCATCAGGATTGCTCCACATGATTCAGCATCTCAAAGCGGGCAAGCTCGCCGATGAAAAAGCACAATTGGACACGGGCGTGCGTACGACCGTCGAGGCTATTTTAGGCGACATCGAAAAGCGCGGCGATGCCGCCATCCACGATTACTCGCAAAAATTCGATAAATGGAATCCATCATCTTTTCGCCTCACCGATGCTGAAATCGCGGCTTGTATCGCCTCGCTACCCGCCCAGGCAATTGAAGATATTCGGTTCGCACAAACGCAGATCAAGCGGTTTGCGCAAATTCAGCTCATGTCGTTCAAGGATGTTGAAGTTGAGACTTTACCCGGCGTGGTGCTGGGTCATAAAAATATTCCGATCAATTCAGTGGGCTGTTATGTGCCGGGCGGAAAATATCCGCTATTGGCTTCCGCCCACATGGGCGTGCTCACGGCCAAGGTAGCGGGCGTGAAGCGCGTAATCGCCTGTGCGCCGCCATACGAAGGCAAGCCTGCGGCGGCGATTGTGGCGGCGATGTCGATGGCGGGTGCCGATGAAATTTATGTGGTGGGCGGGGTGCAGGCGGTGGCGATGATGGCGTTGGGCACTGAAAACGTGAAGCCGGTGGATATGTTGGTGGGCCCCGGCAATGCCTATGTCGCCGAGGCCAAGCGTCAGCTGTATGGGCGCGTCGGCATTGATTTGCAAGCTGGTCCGACTGAGACACTCGTCATTTGTGATGATACGGTGGATGCCGAATTAGTCGCCGTTGATTTGCTCGGTCAAGCTGAACATGGGCCAAATTCCCCCGCCGTGTGCATTACCACCAGCAGAAAAATTGCGGCTGAATTGCCTGCACAAATCGAGAGCGTACTGAAGCGCCTGGCCACGCGCGATATTGCCAGCGTGGCATGGCGCGATTATGGGCAAATTATTCTCTGCGACACCGAAGACGAGATGCTGGAAGAAGCCGAGCGCGTGTGCTCGGAGCATGTTCAGGTGATGACAAAAAATCCGGATTGGTTTTTGGAACGTATGACCAACTATGGCGCACTCTTTTTGGGGCATCGCACGAACGTTTCATATGGCGACAAAGTTATCGGTACCAATCACACGCTGCCGACCAATCGCGCGGGACGCTACACGGGCGGATTGTGGGTGGGCAAATTTATCAAAACACATTCTTATCAGCGGGTGCTGACCGATGAAGCATCGGTCATGATTGGCGAATATTGTTCGCGGCTGTGTGAATTGGAACATTTTGCTGGCCACAAAGAGCAGGCCGATATACGCGTGCGCCGTTTGAAAAAATAATCCTCTGCCCATGAGTGCATCTATGCAAAGCAGACGAAAGGATACCGAGCCAAAGCTCGCTAAACGCGTCGCGCTCGTTACAGGTGGCACCGGTGGCTTGGGTACTGCCATTTGCCACGCGCTGGCAGATGAGGGCGCCAGCGTTATCGTGGGGTTCAATCAGTCAGCAGATGCCGCGCACACACTTGCAGACGTGCTAACTTCGAATTCACACCAACACCACGCGGCATTGGCCGCGCCTGTCACCAACAGTGCCGCATTACTCACGCTCGCCGACGAGATTAACAAGCGTTACCGCCGCCTTGATATTCTCGTCAACTGTGCAGGCATCACACGTTTTGTGCCGCATAGTGACTTGGATGGCCTTGATGACGCGCTCATTGACGACATCTTCGCGACCAATGTTCGCGGACCATTCGCGGCCACGCGTGCATTGCGCCCACTACTGGCGAAAAACAGCGCGGGTTTGATCGTGAATATTTCATCTATCGCCGCCGTAAGTGCGATGGGCAGCAACGTAATGTATTGCGCATCCAAAGCCGCACTCGACAACATGACAAAATCACTCGCGCGTGCGCTGGCACCCCACATCCGCGTTGTTTCTGTCTCGCCCGGATTGGTTGATACCGATTTCGTAAAAAGTCTGGATATTAGCTGGCGACATGAGCAAGTCGCGCGCACACCGTTGGCGCGCTTGGCCGCCCCTGCCGAGGTTGCGCAGGCAGTGATTGCGGCAGCAACGCATTTCACTTTTTCTACGGGCTCTATTTTTGCAGTTGACGGCGGCAGGCAGCTCGCGTGAGCCTTGCTCACAAGCTTAATAAACTGACCGCACCCAAATAAAACAAGGACGCCACGTGTCTGCCACCCCGAATCAGCCCACACTGTCATCCGAGCTGCAAAAACGTCTCGTTCGATATAGCGAATTGCGGCCGTGCATCAACGCGTTTATTGATGCCCGTAGCCCCGGCAGCGATAAAAAAGAAAACTTCACCATCATTGGGCCGGGTGTTGCTGAAAACCCCAATCAATACGTGCACATTCGCGAGCCACATGGCTTCAACATCGGCGGCGCACGTCAGCCACCAGGTTGCACCAATTCCTTGCACAGCCACGACTCTGAAGAAGTGTTTATTATCCACCAGGGCACGTGGCGTTTCTTCTGGGGCGAGCATGGCGATGCGGGCGAAATCGTACTCCACCCCGGTGATACGATTTCAATTCCTATCCATATTTTTCGTGGCTTCGAAAACGTCGGCATTGATGTTGGTTTCATGTTCGCGGTGCTCGGCGGTGATGATCCCGGGCGCGTGCACTGGGCACCGCATGTTATTGAGAAAGCGCGCGGATTTGGTTTGATTTTGCTGGAAGACGGCAGCTTGATTGACACCCTTGAGGGCGAGGTTGTGCCCGAGGGTGCAACGGTGGTCGTACCGTCCAAGCGAGAAGAAATTGCTTACATCCGTGCGCCCTCTCTGGCGGAAATGACCCGAAATGTGGTGCGCC
>JANYGV010000055.1 GCA_025359285.1 Burkholderiales bacterium | reverse complement strand
TTTCAGTTTTGCTCACGCCTTGCGCCAGTGCTGTGCTGGTGTGGGTGCTGACTAACAGTGCTGCAACGATCACGAGCGAACATGAAAATAGTCGTGAAAATGAAGGTGGGCGCGATAAGGGAGAATTTTTTCCGGTGCGCTCGAATGCGCTGTTTAATGCGCGGGTGAAGGGCGGGTGTTGTAGTTTCATTTATTTCTCCAAGCAGTCATAAATACTTTAATTAAAAATGTGAAGATGACGTATTTGAGTATAGCGTTGTGACGTTTTGCCTAGTTTGTCCAATCTCGATAGAGCTTTTTCTCAAAAACACCGGAGCCACGCATCAAAGTCGCCGTAGTCCACTAGAATATCGGCAGATCACGTAAAACCAAAATCAGAAAGAGGCAAACATGGGTGCGGCATGCTGAACATCGTTGAAGTCGTTGATCGCGTGGTGCCCGAGCGTTATTGGGCGTGGGCAAGCTGCGTCATCCTGACCCTCATTTGCTTCGCATTGATGCTGGTGCATCCGTGGTGGCTGTGGCCAGCGCTGGTGTTTGCTTTGTTGAGCGCAGTGGGTATTGTTGATTATTCCCAGACGCGTCAGGCGATTCGCCGCAATTATCCGGTGATTGCGCATTTCCGGTTTATCTTTGAATTTATTCGCCCAGAAATTCGCCAGTATTTTATCGAGGCCGATACCGAAGAGCTGCCGTTTTCCCGCGCGCAGCGCTCCATCGTTTATCAGCGCGCAAAACACGATAGCGACAAGCGTCCGTTTGGTACACAGCTGAATGTCTACGAAAGCGGCTACGAATGGATGAACCATTCCATCGCACCGGCGGACATCAAGAGCCATGATTTCAGATTAACCATCGGCGGGCCGGATTGTTTGCTGCCGTATTCCGCCAGCGTGTTTAATATTTCAGCGATGAGTTTTGGTGCGCTGTCGGCCAACGCCATCATGGCGCTGAACGAGGGTGCGGCGCAGGGCAATTTCTTTCACGACACTGGCGAGGGCTCGATATCGCAGTATCACCTTCGGCAAACCACGGGTGTCAACGCGGGCTCGGGAGGAGGCGCAATTGTTTGGGAGCTGGGATCAGGCTATTTCGGCTGCCGCGCGCCTGACGGCAGCTTTGACGCCGCCAAATTCGCCGAAAGCGCGAAGAGCGAGCAGGTCAAAATGATTGAGATCAAGCTCTCGCAAGGCGCCAAACCCGGTCACGGCGGAGTGTTGCCGGGCGCAAAAGTGACCATGGAAATTGCCGCCGCGCGCGGCGTGCGCATGGGCGAAGATTGTGTCTCGCCAGCGAAACATTCCGCGTTTTCCACACCGCTGGAATTGATCGGTTTTGTTAAAACGTTACGCGATTTATCTGGCGGAAAGCCGGTTGGGATCAAGCTGGCGATTGGCCACCCGTGGGAGCTATTTTCAATCGTGAAAGCGATGCTGCAAACCAACATCACGCCCGACTTTATTGTTGTCGATGGTGGTGAAGGCGGCACCGGCGCAGCCCCGTTGGAATTTACCGATCACGTCGGCGCGCCGTTACGAGAAGGCTTAATGCTGGTCCACAACACACTGGTGGGTGTGGGCTTGCGCGACCGCATCAGGATCGGCGCATCCGGCAAAATCGTTACCGCATTCGATATCGCCCGCATCATCGCGATGGGCGCTGATTTTTGCAATGCTGCCCGTGGCTTCATGTTTGCGCTGGGTTGCCTGCAAGCGCAGACGTGCCACACCGGAAACTGCCCGACGGGGGTGACCACGCAGGACCCCCGACGAATGCGCGCGCTGGTGGTGCCTGACAAAGCCGAGCGCGTCTTCCAATTTCATAAAAATACCTTGGTCGCGCTGAAAGAATTGCTCGCTGCGGCGGGCCTTCATCATCCCGACGAGCTCGGTCCCGAACACGTTATCCGCCGGGTCTCGACCACTGAGGTTCGTTCACTCGCCGCGCTGCATACCTGGGTGCCGCACGGCGAGCTTTTAACCAGTGTGTCATCGCATCCGGTGTTCAAGGTATTTTGGGAAGTATCGCGCGCCGATACCTTCGCCGCCCCACCAAATGTGTTGAACTCGTTGGGATCAAAAGAGCGGTAACCGTTATTTTAGTTTTCGTATGCGTTTGCGGACGCTGATGCAAAGCGGCCCATTATCAGCGCGGGCGACCGTACAGGCGCCGTTGTGCAGCTTCGTCCGTCATCGCGCGCATGGCGCGATACGCTCGCAGGCCATGACAGCAGAGGCGAATTTCAATGCATTGATGTAGCGATCTAATTTTTCATACCCAGATTTTTTTATGCGTTCGAAATCAAAAAGTATTCGGTTTAATGCGTATGCCCGCCGCCCATGGCCGCAATAAACCCCGCGCCCACAATCATGGCGCCGCCGA
>JANYGV010000358.1 GCA_025359285.1 Burkholderiales bacterium | reverse complement strand
CGCGGCCACGGCAAGCGCGCGAGTTTGTATTCTGATTACACGTTTGCGATCTGGAAAACGATTGGCGATGCGCGCCAACTGGTGTCATTCGCCAA
Organism: Burkholderiales bacterium; assembly: GCA_025359285.1. Lineage (GTDB taxonomy): Bacteria > Pseudomonadota > Gammaproteobacteria > Burkholderiales > Usitatibacteraceae > UKL13-2. The sequence goes on along the minus strand of JANYGV010000358.1, from coordinate 2,368 downwards.
AGCGTATTCAGGCCTGACCAACGAAGAAATCACCACGGTGGATGCGTTCATTCGTAAAAATACGCTGGAAAAATTTGGCCCCGTGCGCACCGTGAAACCGGAGTTGGTATTCGAGCTGGGCTTTGAAGGCATTCAGCGCTCAAAACGTCATAAATCTGGCGTGGCGGTGCGATTCCCGCGCATGTTGCGGATGCGCACCGATAAACGTGCAGAAGAAGCAGATTCGCTCGAATCGCTGGCCCATTTGCTGGGGCCAGACGTCAAAAGCTGAAATCAGCCGGTGCAGCGCGTTGAAGGCTGCGCGAAACCAACCGCTCCACGGCGGTAAACCAAGGTTAAGCCCCGAATTGAGGCCTGAACACGGGTTAATTCGGTGTTGCTCGCGCCGGCAAACCCTAGTATCCACGGGCGTTGCGGCGCTTTTTTGCTTCGAAAAGCACGCCCTTTCTAGGCCTGCTGTCACTTCATATTTCACTTTAACGTCAATCGGCTTTTCGGCCCATTTATAGCGCTTGAAGTGCTTGTTTTCATTGAGGTTTTACAAGTAAATAAATTACAGTTGCGCTTTCATAAAAGCGCACGATATAGTGTGAGCCAGCCAAAGACGCCACTATATATGGTGTCTTTTGTGGATATTTCTGTTCCCAAGCTGTAGACAAGATTGGGACGCGCGGTGGATAAGTTGTGGATAACAGCTTGAATCAAGGGCTTATGACCTCGGTCGTGTGGGGTTTTGTCCTTATTCCCATCTGCGCTTGATGGCCGCGCCCAGAGCGCAGGCTGGCGCCAGAAAAAGCAGCTGAGCAGTTGCATGAGTGGCGGCATGTGTTGAGACAGCGTGTTTTTGAAGGTGCAGCACCATTCATTCGTTAGCGACAAGCAATCAGGATTCGAGCCATTGAATCCAATACCAAAAAATTTTTATGGAGAGCAACACTATGCAACTTCAATCTGATATTGCGACGGCGAATCCATCGTTCAGCAGCAACAATTTGACCCAGAATGCAGGCAACACCGATTCCGCCGAATCGCGATACTCGGATTACAAAATCATTCGCCGCAACGGCTCCATTGCGCCGTTTGCGCCGGATAAGATTGCGATTGCCCTGACCAAAGCGTTCATCGCCGTCAACGGTGGGACAGAGGCGGCCAGCGCACGCATGCGCGATCAGGTGCGCGAGCTCACCAAAGCCGTGGTGGCGGCGTTGCTGCGCTTTAAACCATCCGGCGGCACTTATCACATCGAAGAAATTCAGGATCAGGTCGAGTTAGCCCTGATGCGCGGTGGCGCACACGAAGTCGCCCGCTCCTACGTGCTATACCGCGAGAAGCGTAATTCCGAGCGCGCGCAGGCGAAAGCGAAATCGCCGGAAGCGCCCGCATCTGCCCTGAACGTGACGGTCGATGGAAAGCGCGTGCCGTTGGACACCACGTTTTTGTTGGGCGTTATTACCACCGCCTGCGAAGGTCTCGGTGAATTCGTCGAGCCGAACGGTATTTTTGAAGCGACCCTGAAAGATTTGTACGACGGCGTGCCCGCCGACGAAGTGTTCAAAGCCGCGACCCTGGCCGCACGTACCTTGATCGAAAAAGATCCGGCATACACCAAAGTCACCTCGCGTTTGCTGATGCACACGATTCGCAAAGAAGCCTTGGGCGAAGAAACGGTGCAGGCCGATATGGCCACGCGCTATGCCGAATATTTTCCTACCTTTATCAAGAAAGGTATCGCGGCGGAATTGCTCGACGAGCGCCTCGCACAATACGACCTGAAAAAACTCGGTGCCGCGTTAAATCCTGAGCGTGACGGCCAGTTCACCTATCTTGGTTTGCAGACTTTGTATGACCGTTATTTCCTGCACATTGATGAGCAGCGTATTGAGCTGCCGCAGGCGTTTTACATGCGCGTCGCGATGGGCTTGTCGCTGAATGAAGTGAACCGCGAAGCCCGAGCAATCGAGTTTTATAACGTGTTGTCGACATTTGATTTCATGTCGTCTACGCCAACCTTGTTTAATTCCGGCACGCGTCGTTCGCAACTGTCTTCCTGCTATTTGACGACGGTGGCGGATGATCTCGATGGCATTTATGAAGCGCTAAAAGAAAACGCGCTGCTGTCTAAATTCGCCGGGGGCTTGGGTAACGATTGGACGCCCGTGCGCGCGCTCGGCAGCCGCATCAAGGGCACCAACGGCAAATCTCAAGGCGTGGTGCCGTTCTTAAAAGTGGTGAACGATACCGCCGTCGCCGTGAACCAAGGCGGCAAACGCAAAGGTGCGGTGTGCGCGTATCTCGAAACCTGGCATTTAGATATTGAAGAATTCCTGGAGCTGCGTAAAAACACCGGTGATGATCGTCGCCGCACGCA
>JANYGV010000321.1 GCA_025359285.1 Burkholderiales bacterium | reverse complement strand
AGGGTAATGCCGGTTTCGCGTGGCGCGTTCAGTAATTCAAACAGCGGTGCTTTCTCGCTGTGCTCGGGACATGCCGGATAGCCGGGTGCGGGCCGAATACCCTGATATTTTTCAGCGACCATTTCATCGACAGTCAATGCTTCGTCAGTCGCATAGCCCCAAAATTCACGCCGTGTTTTCGCATGCAGACATTCCGCAAACGCTTCCGCTAGGCGGTCTGCCAGTGCTTTGATCATGATCGCGTTGTAATCATCATGTTGCGCTTCATACGCCTTCGCGCGCTCTTCACAGCCGACGCCGGATGTCACCGCAAAGCCGCCGAGATAATCGTGCAGCCCACTGGTTTTAGGTGCCACGAAATCCGCGAGCGACTGATTCGCGTTGCCTTCCGGCTTCTCGTTTTGTTGACGCAGATGATGGAAGGTCTGCAACACTTTTGTTCGTGTTTCATCCGCGTAGACTTCGACGGAATCACCGACGCTGTTGGCCGGCCAAAAGCCACATACCGCGCGGGCTTCGAGCCATTTTTCGTCCACGATTTGCTTGAGCATTTTTTGGGCGTTCGCAAACACCTCGCGGGCCGCTTCGCCGACCACCGCATCGTCCAGAATCTGTGGATATTTTCCCCATAAATCCCACGTCTGAAAAAACGGGCTCCAATCAATGTACGGCACCAATTCCTCGAGCGGGAAATGGGTGAGCGTCCGTGTGCCTATAAATGCTGGCACAGGCGGGGTGTAATTTGACCAGTCAATTTTCGCCGCATTCGCGCGCGCGGCAGCGAGTGTGACCAGTTTCACGCCTTTTTTATTAGCGTGCTGCTCGCGCACTTTGTCGTAGTCATCGCGCACCGATTTCACGTAATCGTTTTTTAAATCGTCCGATAACAAGTTGCTACAGACGCCCACCGCACGTGAGGCATCCGGTACCCATACCGTGGCGCCTTTGTAATGCGGCTCGATCTTGACGGCGGTGTGCGTGCGCGAAGTAGTCGCCCCGCCGATCAGCAGCGGAATAGTGAAGCCCAGGCGCTGCATTTCTTTCGCGACGTGGCTCATTTCTTCCAGCGAGGGCGTAATCAAACCGGAGAGGCCGATGATATCCACGTTCTCTTTAATAGCAGTATCGAGAATTTTTTCGGTCGATACCATCACGCCCAAGTCGATGACTTCGAAGTTGTTACATTGCATCACCACGCCGACAATATTTTTGCCGATATCGTGTACATCGCCTTTCACGGTCGCCATTAAAATCTTGCCCTTGGCTTTCGCGTTCTCCATGCCGGACAGGCGTTTTTCTTCCTCGATAAACGGGATCAAATGTGCCACCGCCTGTTTCATCACGCGCGCCGATTTCACCACCTGCGGTAAAAACATTTTGCCTGCGCCGAATAAATCGCCAACCACGTTCATGCCGTCCATTAACGGGCCTTCAATGACGTGGATCGGGCGGCCACCATCGGCGGCGACTTTTTGTCGACACTCTTCGGTATCTTCAATAATGTGCTGCGTGATGCCCTTTACCAGCGCGTGGGTAAGGCGCGCGCCCACGGGCTCGCTGCGCCACGCGAGATCCTCCACCGCGTCGCGCTTTTTGCCCTTGAATTGCTCGGCAAAGGTGACGAGGCGATCCGTCGAATCGGCACGACGATTAAAAATAACGTCTTCCACCAACTCCAGCAAATCTTTCGGAATATCGTCATATACGCCGAGCTGACCGGCGTTGACGATGCCCATGGTCATGCCGACCTTGCCTGCGTGATAAAGAAAGGCGGTATGAATCGCTTCACGAATCGGATCGTTGCCGCGGAATGAAAATGAAACATTCGACACGCCGCCGCTGATTTTGGCAAACGGCAGATTTTTACGAATCCATTCCGTCGCGTTAATGAAATCCATGCCGTAAGTGGCGTGCTCTTCGATACCAGTGGCAATCGCAAAAATATTCGGATCAAAAATAATATCCTCCGGCGGAAAACCGACTTGCTCCACCAGAATCTTGTACGAGCGCGCGCAAATTTCAATCTTGCGCTGGTAGGTATCGGCCTGGCCTTTTTCATCGAATGCCATCACGATAATCGCCGCGCCATAACGGCGGCACAGCTTGGCGCGCTCAATAAATTCCGGAATGCCTTCCTTCATCGAAATCGAATTCACAATCGATTTGCCCTGCACACATTTCAGCCCGGCCTCAATCACGCTCCATTTTGAGGAATCGATCATCATCGGCACTTTTGAAATATCGGGCTCGGAGGCGACAAGATTCATAAACTTATGCATCGCCGCGAACGAATCCAGCATCGCCTCATCCATATTGATATCGATGATCTGCGCGCCGTTTTCAACTTGTTGACGCGCAACCGCGAGCGCCTCGTTGTAATCGCCATTCAAAATCAATTTCGCAAACGCGCGCGAGCCGGTCACGTTGGTGCGTTCGCCGACATTCACGAACAGTGAATCTTCACCGATGTTGACCGCTTCTAGCCCAGACAAGCGCAAACGCTTTTCAATGACCGGTGTTTCGCGTGGTTTGAACGGTGAAACAATATCGACAATCGCCTTGATGTGCGCCGGCGTGGTGCCGCAACAGCCGCCCGTGATATTAAGCCAGCCTGCTTCAGCCCATTCGCGGATGAATGAGGCGGTCTCGTCTGGCAACTCGTCGTAGCCGGTCGGTGCGAGTGGATTGGGCAAGCCCGCGTTCGGGTGCGCCGAGACGCGGCAATCGGCAATGCGCGCTAATTCCTCAATATGCGGACGCAATTCCTTTCCGCCCAACGCGCAATTAAAACCGATCGAAATCGGATTTGCATGGCGGATCGAATTGTAAAACGCTTCCACCATTTGACCCGATAGCGTGCGACCCGACGCATCCGTAATCGTGCCCGAAATCATGATCGGTAAACGCCGGTCTCCGGTGATACCACGCGCCTCGAATTCTTCTTCGATCGCAAAAATCGCGGCCTTGGCATTGAGCGTATCGAAGATGGTTTCGATCAACAAAATATCCGCACCGCCATCAATCAAGCCGCCGGTAGCTTCGCGATAGGCGTCTTTGACTTGATCAAAATTCACCGCGCGAAAGCCGGGATCATTCACATCGGGTGAAAGCGAGAGCGTGCGCGTGAGCGGCCCTAATACGCCGGCGACAAAGCGCGGCTTGTGCGGATTTTTGGCTTCATATTCATCGGCAATGCCACGCGCCAGTTTTGCGCCTTCCAAATTCAATTCGTAGACAATTGATTCCATATCGTAGTCGGCCATCGATACGGCGGTGGAATTGAATGTATTGGTTTCTAAAATATCCGAGCCTGCTTCCAGATACTGGCCGTGAATTTCACGCACCACCTGCGGGCGCGTGAGTGTCAGCAAATCATTATTGCCGCGCAGATCACTGGGCCAATCCTTAAAACGCTCGCCGCGATATTCGGCCTCGGTCAGGTGGTATTGCTGAATCATCGAACCCATCGCGCCATCGAGCACGAGAATGCGCTGGGCGAGCGCATCCATCAGGATTTGCGTGCGCACCGCGCGCGGATTGATTGATTGATCCATGATTTATCTTTTTAAAACTGACTACGCTGAATAATTAATTTCATTCCAAAGCGGCTTCATTGCCTGACGAATCTGCTTTAGCGTTCAGATCACAGTTGCCCCGCAATCCATTCATCTACCTTCGTTTCGAGCACCGCCAGCGGTAGAACGCCATCGCTTAGCACCAGATCGTGATAGGCCTTCAGGCTGAATTTAAGCCCCAGCTTTTGTTGCGCGCGTTCACGCAAAGCCTGAATTTTTAATGCACCAATTTTATACGCCAGCGCCTGCCCTGGCCACGCCATATAACGCTCGGTGGCGCGCCGCGCTTCGGCTTGGGTAACACCTTCGTTGTCCATCATGTATTGCATGGTTGCCTCGCGCGTCCAGCCTTTGGCATGCAGGCCGGTGTCCGTCACCAAACGCACGGCGCGCAATAGCTCATCTTGCAAATGGCCGAGATACGCGTTTGGATCGTCGTATAGACCCATCTCGCGGCCTAATGTTTCAGCGTAGAGCGCCCAGCCCTCGCCATAGGCGGTGATCCAGCCGTATTTGCGAAAT
>JANYGV010000268.1 GCA_025359285.1 Burkholderiales bacterium | reverse complement strand
CATTCGCCCGTAAATTAATATCACCTGCGCGTCCACCATCATCTGATCGATACCATGCTGGCGTGAGCTTAAAGCTAATGTGGTCTTCGGCCGAGTTTGTATTGGCTACTGGTTGTGACACCGCATCCGACGATTGCGATTGCGATTGCGATTGTGCCGCGCCTGAAGCGAGCAGGATCAGAAGAAAAACTGAGCCCGTGATGCCTGCGCCGATGCGCGCCAACAAATTAGCGTGCGGGCCCGTTATTCGTAGCGCCGGCGTCAGGCTGGTAGGTTTCATGAATTCATCGCTCAATGTTAATGTTGATGGTTGCGTTTTGCACACTCGGCAGATGCGGTAAGGTTAAGCGAATGATTCTGGAGTGGTCATCGCCTTCATGACCGTTTCCATGCGGCCATTGCGCTCGCGAGTCTCGAACCACCACGTCGCGCCTTTTTTCACCGCCACGTAGCCGTCAACGCCATTCATCAAACGTGCCGCCACCATACCGAGAGTCGGTTGATGACCAACCACGATGACATTAAATGCTGAATCAGGCCAGCGTGCCGCACTAATAACAGACTCCGGTGCCGCGTCAGGGGCGATGCTGTCGACTGTTTCAAACTTCATCTGCAAGGCGGCTGCGGTCTGTTGCGCACGCGTCGCCGGGCTCGCAATGACCCGCCAACTGCCAAAATCATCAAGCAACTGTTTTGTCAGCCAAGCGGCCATGGACTCGGCCTGTTTGCGGCCTTTCAGCGTCAGATTGCGGGCTAAGTCCGTGGGTGCCAAATCCTCGGCTTCGGCGTGTCGCCATAAAATAATTTGCATGCAAATAAATCCTTACAAAACCACCGATGAATAATACTTAATTAAACGAGAATACGTAGCTTAGATCAATTGAATTATCTGTGCCGGCGCGGCCAATAATCGAGATCCGTCGCGATAAATTGTAGGTCAGTTTCACCACGCTTGATGCACCTGCCAAGCTTTGTTCATATGACACATACGCGTTCGCGGATAAGCGTTTGCCGAACGTCACAATTTGCGAGTTGAGATTCGCCGGTGATCCGCCGCTTCCTGGGCTGGTGGTCAAGCCTGCAGCGGTAGTTGTGGGCAGGCTACTCTGGTTGCCACCAAGGCTGCCGGAGCTTACCGTCAACTGATCGAAACCCAGGCCCTGCGCAATCTGGCGTGGCAAGCTATCCGACGATCCACCAAGAATCGCGGTAGCCGCTGATAGCAGTAACGCCGAGTCGCTGCTGCCCGCCTGATCCTGGCCGCGCCCCACCACAATCCACGATAGTTTTTCGGTATCGGGAACGTTGGGTTCTGACACTAAACGCACGCGTGGCTCGGCCACCGACCCGGTAATTTCAACACCCGCTTCCACCGCCAAGCCTTTGCGCAACGCCAACACATTTAGCCCAGCCGTCTCGATGGGCCCCTGAAAATTCAAGATGCCGCGCTCAATCGTAAGGTATTGCCCATACGCATCGAACGTGCCGCTGACCGCCCTCACCGAGCCCAACACTCGCAGCGCACTTTTGGGTTGCGCTCGCAGGCTGAGCGCACCGGCCAGACGAGTGCTCAGCCCGCGACCGTTGAAATAAAGCTGGTTGCCCAAGTCCGCATCAATATCCACGCTGAATCGCACTGCTTTGTCAGCCGGCAGCGTGCGTCCTCGCACCACCACGTCATCCGACAAGCGCGGTGGTGCGGCGCTCGCCACTTCAAAATAACCAGCATCGGCGCGCAGTTTTCCGCTCACACTCACTGCATCCCAGGCGGTGTTGACAGAAGTTTCACCGCTCAACATCAGCCAGCGGTTGGCGCGCTGAATCAGCGCAAGCTTGTCAGCTTTAAATTTGAATGCGCCCTTGCCATCAGCAAGCGCGATTTCTCCGCTCCCTGTCAAGGTTCCCGGTGTTGACTTAAGCGCCGTAAAATCAATGCGGCCTTCACGCGGGCGTACACTCGGATCAGCGCGGAAGCTAAACCGACTGAGCTTTGCGCGGTTGTCGACAAAATCAATGGCCACCGCTCCGTCGGACAATTTGAAACCTTCATCTGGCCACGCGGCGGTAATGTTTGATCCCCGCACAGAGCCAATCGTGACCGGGGCTGCGCCTGTGCCCTTCACGTTGAGCTCGCCGCGCAATTTGCCGGTGAGCTGTAACGCCGGGTCGATCAGCGGGCCCAACCATGAGATTGAAGCCATATCAGCGCTCGCATTCAACTCAATTGGCCTCGATTTCGCAAGCTGCCAGAATCCAGGTGTGCTGCTTGTGTTCGCAGTGTTGCCTGTGCTGGGTGTAGTAGGCGCGCGCTGTAATTCAAACCCGCCGCTGCCGCTCAGCAATCCAAATTTCTCGCCTTTGGCGAACAGCGTGGCAGCGACCTTGTCTTGCACCGCCGTGAGTTTGATTTCGAGGTCAGTTAAACCTGGCACGACGGCAATATCACCCGGCAGCGGTATATCGCCTGACTCGCGAAATACCCGCAGGCTGCCGTTAACGTGGTCGGTGGCACGCAGATCCCAATCAGCGCCCAGCGTAAGTTTAGATGCAGCAGGGTTACGCGATTTGGCGCTTGAATTAATCAGGTTTTGATCCCTGATGTCCTTGATGTCCTTGATGTCCTTGCCCTCACGCAACGCGCTCAGTTGCAAGCCACTTGCTAGTTGTAAACCGCTGAGGTCGCCGCGCAGACGCCAGCCCGCTGGCGTCCATTCGCTCTCGATAAAGCGGATACGCGCGGCAGGCATATTAGTTTTAGAAAATTCAGGTGGACTAACTAAGGTTGTAGTTATGGATTTACTGTTCGCGGCGCTTGACCGCAGTTCAACAGCGCCGAGCTTGAATTGCTCGCGTGCAGATTGCCAGGATAACGCAAGCGGTGCGGGACGCGAGAGGGCTAAATTTGCAAACCGCGAATTGATCGTCAAACGATCCAGGCTACCTTGCCAATCCGAGCCCGATGCCGTTGCCAGTCCTGATCTTGCGCCTGCGCCCGACGTCGGTGCCGCGCTCGCTGCCGCACCAGAAATCAACCCACCGGCAATTCCTATTTCGGCGTTCTCGCCTGCCGATACCCTAGCAACTAATCGCAAAGTATGTGATGCGCGCGTGCCGCTAAGATTGACATCTATTTGCTCTGCCAGCATTGTTGGGGCCGCGCCCGTGGGTGGGTTTGGACTGCGTTTCACGCCCACTATTTTGAGTGTGCCTTCAATCGCGCCCGCCAGCGCCTCAATCGCGCCCGCTAGCGCCTCATTCGCGCTTGTTGTCAGCTTTGTAGTTTGATTTGTGCTTTGCCTGGTAATTTGCTTGGGGCTCAGTTTTACATTTAGCGCAGCTTGCTCAACTGAAATTCCGGACGCTAAACTCAACGATATCGCGTTCGCGTTTATCTCACCGGTCGGTGCCGCCATGGTTCCTGTTAACTCGCCCGTAGCATCAATTTTTCCACTGACGCCAAATCCAAGCGTATTGAGCCTTGGTGCCACGATTGTAAATTTCAACTTGTCATCTGCGCTGCCCCATGCGCCATTGGCGTCAAGCCGATTTCCGGCCAGATCAAGCGTGACTTCGACATGCGCCAAGCGTGACGGCGTGAACTGAATATCACCACGTCCCGCCAACACGTGTGCGCCATCCTTCGCGATGACGACGCTGTCGCGCAGATCAAATTTAACATTTGCACTTAACTCAGGCTTCAGCTCGCCAGTAGCGTTGAATCCCGCATTTAGCTTGGCACGAGGTACATCCGCAAACCGCGACGGATCGAAATCGCTCAGGCCACCACTGAGACTAAAAGCACGATTTTTTATCAGGCTCAAATGACCCTTGGCCTTGAGTGAAGCATTGCCTGCCAGCAAATTTATGGCCTTGATTTCTACTTCACCATCCTGGTGGCCGGCGATTAATTCACCGCGCCAAGGCGCTATTTTATTGCCCGGCTCCTGCAATTTTGCGTCAATGGATTGCCTCGTTTCACTCGCCATCAACGTCAGCGCGCCGCTGAGCCGCGTCGATTTTAAAGTCGATATCCAGAGCCGCGGATCGAGATTGTTCACATTTAATTCAGCGCTGATCACACGGCTGCGCAGACTCGCAGTACCGGTCAACGCTGCGGCACCTGAGTCATTTTTTAATGATAAATTGCTCAATGTCAGCGCATTATTTTTCCACTCGGCATTCGCGCGCAGCGACGTGATCGGAATACCGCCGAGATCAAGCGCTAATGCGTTTCGGTTGGTGATCTCAATCGGCCCGGTAAGAACCCACTCCCTGATTCCCATCGCAGCGCTTGTATTTGCACCCGAAGTCGCGTCGGCGGCCAAATTTTGCGCCATATTTTTTGCCGTCAAATCCGACACCAGATTGGCGCGAAGCGTCAAAGCTGCTTTGGGCGCACCGCTGCTGAATACGGCAGGATTGATCTCACCCATATTGACCGACGCACTTTGAACAGGCACCCGCGCAAACGGTGTCAGTTCTACATTTGCATCGCCCGATAGATTCCAGCCGGACGCTTTTGCGGTGACCGCGATGGCATCAATCGTTCCAGTAGCATCGGCACTAATCTTGTAAGCCTTGTCATCGCGAGCGCCGTTAAGCTTTACCGATGCCGCCAACATGAATGGTGCCGCGCCATCTATCATCAAACCCGCCGCCACTCTACCCGCCGCCGAGGTGAACGCGGCATCATCAATTTTATGAAATCGCCCATCACTCATGATGTGGGCTTGGATTTCTCCCACCTCCGCCAATGCCACAGGAGCCAAGCCTGCTGCGGCTTCCCAAGCCACCACCTGTAAACGATCAACATGAAGCGACGTGATTTCCAAGGGCACCGGCAACGTTAGATTCGTCGGAATTTTTGCCAGCTCATTGCTTGGCTTGGTCGCGATCGTCAAACTTGCGATGCGCAGCGAATCAATCACGATTTTTCTGGAAAAGGTCGCACGCGATTGCCATTCGAGCGCGATATCGGTGGCATCCAACCGCTGGGTAGCAGACTCGAAATGCAGCTTGGCAATTTTAAAAGGGCCGGACAGCTTTCCATCAAGACCCTCAACCGTCAGCACGCCGCCCGCAAGTCGCTCGGCCATCGAAACTGCCGCACGCAGACCTGGCGCTGTATTAATGGCCCATACGACAAACAAAAGCGCCGCGATGATCAGCGCAACAATCAATACCACCGCCTTCCATAGCCAATATCGGGCTGGTTGGGGTGGCATGCGGGTGGAATCTTTTGTGCTGACGGTTGGCGTGGTCATGGTCAAACTTTTAAAATGCAACCGAAATCGAAAACACTGGCCGTACCTTACGGTCACGCACGCTATAGGCCAAATCCAATGCTAGCGGCCCCGCCGGGCTACGCCACCGCGCGCCCATGCCGACCCCCGACAGCAATGGAAATAAGCCCTTGGGTTGATCGGTGGCCCGCCCAACATCGTAAAACGCCGCCACACCCCATTGCGGACTGGCGGAGGCGCCTAGCCAATGTACATATTCGGCCGTGCTGGCGACCAAGTAGCGTCCGCCCACGGTTGCATTACCTTCGCTGACACCGATACTCTGATAACCGTAGCCGCGAACCGATTGCGCACCACCCGCACGAAACAAATATTCTTCGGGCACACCAACGCGCGATTCAGCCGCCGTAATACCGCCTTCAAATCGCGCCGTGAACAAATCATTTTTAAACACCGTCCAGTACTGCTGAATTTTAAATATGCCGCGTATGAAATTTTGATCGGACAACAGCGCCTCGGCGGCACCTCCGATTTGTGCGTTGATCACCTGACCACTGCGCGGGTCCAGCACGTTATCAACATTGCGCCAAGTCCATGAATAATTGAGCGCCAGCGCATCGCGTGGCGCATTGTTGATCGGGGCCGCATTCGCCGCGAGGCTGGCGTCAACGTCGCGTTGCTCACGCTGAAAATTAAGCGAGAGCCGCGTTTCAATGATGCCGCGATTTTGCGCACGCGCCACGCCGACGCCTTCGCGGCGCGTGAGCAGGCCTTGATTGCGGGAGCGTTCCGCCAACACCCCAAAACTATCGCGATACCCGCTCAATGTTTGCGGCAAATTAATATCGGCAAAGCCCAATTGCTCAATGCGATCTGCGCGCAAGCCCACGGCCAACAACCAGCCGCGATTAAAAATATTGGCGTCGCGATAAATAAGCTCGCCGCGCGCCCCGTTATTGGTGCTAAATCCCGCGCTCACTGAAAATCGCTTGGGTTGCGCCTCTGTGACCCTCACCCGTACTGGAACCTGTAGTACACCCGTGACTTGACGCGTCGCCAAATCCGACTCTGAAGCGTTTGTAATGGTTTTCGGCGAATCTTCGACAGCTGGCACTGAGGGCAAGGTCGGATCAAAGTTGGAGTCAAGATTGATGTCCACCAGCACTGACGAAAAGTACGGCGTATTTTGCAAGGCGCGCTGTAGCTCCAGCAATCGCCGCTGCGAATATGGCTCGCCAACATAGAGCTGGTTATAGCGATCAATCAAACTTCGTTCGTAGGTTTTGAGCCCCTCGATTTCGATTGCGCCCAGAGTGTAGCCAGGTCCGCTATTGAGCTCAACGCGAAGCCTGACGGTCGCATCTTCAGCATCAACATCGGCCACACTATAGGTCATCACCGCCGCCGGATAATCTTCAGCAAACAGGTTTTGTAACAGCTCGCGCTTCGCCTGAGACCAATCGGCCTGACGGAAAGGGCTGCCTTTTGCCAGTAGCCACGCGTCACGTAATTGCTTCATGCGATCCTGCTTGGCTTGCTGGCGTGTCCCGCGACGATCTGATGCGCCATCTTTGAGCGCATCCTGTGAGGCGATATCTCCAGAAAAAATAATCTCAACCGCACTGATCGCACTGCGCGGCCCAGCCTCTACCACCAGCCGCAATCCGTTAGACCTACCGTTGCCAACATCACGCACCAGCTTGAACGTAGCCGCGAAGTAACCCTCGGTTGCGGTCAACTCCGCCGCCTGCACGATGGCGGCACGGGGCAGGTTGACGACGTTATCGGTAATCATTTCGTCAGGATCAGGCAAGGTTAAATTAGCTCTGAGCAAGGCCTGTAGCGGCTCCGGCGCATCAATGACCAAGGAATTAGGCACAGCCGCAAACACACTCACGCCGCCACCGCAGAGGAGAAACGCAAACACGAGTGCGACCACTTGACGTGGCAAACGACGCAACAGATGGGCTGTCGCCCATGGGCAAGGCACCAAAATCTGATTGCAGGTCGACGACGGACAAAGACGAGCGGATTCAATATTCACGACCGATTTTATCAAGCCAAATGCAGCCGTTACGAATATTGTTTTTATCGATTAACGCTCGTAGGCAGATCCCTACGCGCCAACTTGACAAATAGACTTCTTAACGATTTATAGACGGTCTTGCGCGCGACACCCTGTGGCTACCGGTCCATCCCGACACAAAACCGCTATGGGGGAACGGCATTAGTAGTGCCACAAATGCCCACCACAAAAGCATTTCTCGCATGTATGCTTTAATCATTCATCAGCACTTTAATTATTGCGACGAAGACTTTACCGATGCATTTTTTGACGTAACGTCATGGCGCACTCCTAAAACGCTCTTTCACGACGCACAGCTCACACGCACAGCTCACACGCACAATTAACACGCACACTTAACACGCCAACTTAACACGCACCAACAGAGATCAGGCCATGAATCGCTACTCACGCTCACTTATTTTCGTGCTGCTTGCCGCCGTGGCCCCAAGCTTGGTCGCGGTAGCCAGCGCACAAACCACCATTGAAAAAATCCGCAAAACCAATATCATTTCCATTGGCTATCGAGAGTCCTCGATTCCGTTTGCCTATTTGGATGACGCCAAAAATCCGATTGGCTATTCGCTCGATATTTGCGCCCGGCTGGTTGAAGGCATTAAACGTGAACTGAAGTTGCCTAAACTCGTCATCAATTTGATTGCCGTGCAGGCGGCCGAACGCATCCCTTTTGTAACCAGCGGCAAAATTGACCTTGAATGCGGAAATACCACTGCAACTGCAGAGCGTAAAACCAAAGCCGCATTTACCATGCCAATTTTTATTGCGGGTGCCGCCACACTGGCGCGCGCTAAGCCTAATACCACTTCACTAAGTGATTTTCGCGGCAAGCAAATTATCGTTGCAGCAGGCACCACCGGCGAAAAAGTGCTTTCGGAGGCCAACAAGGCCGGTTACGACATCAAATCCTTGATCGTTAAAAGCAATGCAGATGCATTCACCGCATTAAAGGAAGCAAAGGCAGACGGTTGGATAACAGATGATGTTTTACTCGCCAGTTTTCGCGCCACTGCCGACAAACCCGCTGATTTTGTGCTGTTGGAAAAGCGCCACACTATTGAGCCATTGGCCATCATGATGCGCCTGAACGACCCCGCGTTCGAAGCGCTAATTGACAAGGAAATGACCAAGTTGGTAACGGACGAAAAACTGCAGGCGCTTTACAAGAAATGGTTCACATCGCCGATCGCACCGAAAGGAATAAATCTTGCCCTGCCGCCGAGCCGCATGCTCCGCGAATATTTTCGTTTCCCCACCAAATCTGTTTCAAACGTAGATATTATTTTGTTGTAGCTGCTTAGGTTTTGGCGATTTCCATCACACTGGCTTTACAGGTATGCATCGCAGAAACACGAATGCCAACAGGAATTTATGGTTTGAGAGATAGGGTACTAGTTGCCCCTGCAAAGCGCGTTGGACAAGCAATGTAACCGAGATGTAGTGCATCAAAACTCATTCGCGTTGCTGAAACTGCACCAGATCTTTACTTCCCAAATTTGCCAAAAAAAACGCCGCTCAGCGCATTCGCTGAGCGGCGTTATTGTCACATCTGCTTCACGCCCCTACCCGATCATTTCAAAGCATCACCACATCAACACGCGCTGGGCTGGCGGCAGGTACATTTTGTCGCCTACCTTGACGTCAAAGGCGTCATAAAACGCCGGTTGATTGACGACAGCACCGTTGCCGCGCGTGGGTGCGGGCGAGTGTGGGTTAGTTTTGATCAGGGCAATCAAGGCGTTGTCGCGGGTTTTATCGCGCCATACTTGCGCCCAGCCGAAGAAGAAACGCTGATCGCCACTCAGGCCATCAATCACGGGCGCGCTATTTTTGCCGAGCGATAAGCGATACGCTTTGTGGGCGACGGCCATGCCTGAATTGTCGGCAATATTTTCACCGAGCGTCAGCGCGCCGTTGACGTGATAACCAGGCAGCGGCTCGTAGGCGTCATATTGTTTGATGAGCGCTTTGGTTTTGGTCGCAAACATTTTGTGGTCTTGTTTGGTCCACCAATCCCGAAGATTGCCGTCGCCATCGTATTGCGCTCCCTGATCGTCAAATCCGTGACTAATTTCGTGACCAATCACCGCACCGATACCACCATAGTTGGCGGCATCATCGGCTTTGGGATCAAAAAATGGCGGCTGCAAAATGCCTGCTGGAAACGTAATGTCGTTCATTTCCGGGTTGTATTGCGCATTCACCAGCTGCGGCGTCATGCCCCATTCGCTACGATCAATCGACGCACCCAGCTTGGCCAGGTTACGGCGATATTCGAACACCGCTGCACTGCGCACATTGGCCACGACATCGTTGCGATCAACCGGCAGCGCGGAATAATCGCGGAATTTTGCCGGGTAACCAATCTTGACCGCGATTTTCTTGAGCTTGTCCTGCGCGGCGAGTTTGGTTTTGGCGCTCATCCAGTCAAGCGTATCGATATCGAGGCGGAAGGCTTCCAGCAGATTCCGCACCAGCTCATCAATTCGCGCTTTATCTTGCGCGCTGAAATACTGCGCCACATAAATTTTGCCAACTTCTTCGCCCATCGCATTTTCGACTAGCGCAATACCGCGTTTCCAGCGCGGACGATTCTCGGGAATCTCATACAGCGCCGTGCCCTTGAAGGCAAAATTCTCGTCCACCAACGCTTTGGTCAGCAGCGCACCGTAGCTGTTAAGCACATGCCAGCGAAGGTATTGCTTCCAGACCGGCAGCGATGTCTTGCCGATCAGTGTCGCCACCCGTTTTAAATAGCTCGGCTGGCCAACAATTAGATAATCGATTTTGCCGTCAACACTGGCGGCCTTCAAATAATCCGGCCATGCAAACCCAGGCAGCTGTTTGCCGAGCTTATTGATCGCGATTTTGTTATAGCCTTTAATCGGATCGCGCAGCTCGACTTTAGTCCATTGCGCACGCGCCAGCTCTGTTTCCAGCGCAAAGATACTTTGAGCCGACGTCTTTGCGTCGGCGTCGCCGGCTAACGCTAACATGCGTTCTATGTGGCCGATATAGCTCGCGCGGATTTTAGAAAGCTTGGCGTCTTTCGTGTTCAGGTAGTAATCACGATCCGGCATGCCGATGCCGCCCTGCTGCAAATCGACAACGTAGCGGGTTGAGTCACGATTGTCCTGATGCACAAACATCACGAATGGCAACGACGCTTCTTCGCCGCCAATTTCCTGCGCCAAGGCACCCATCAATTGC
>JANYGV010000237.1 GCA_025359285.1 Burkholderiales bacterium | reverse complement strand
ATGTTTCCATGCTGAACGTTGCGCCGAATATGCGCGGCCAATCAAAACGCGTGCTCTACGATTGCATGGATTGGTCGGAACGCCGCGATCATTTTGCCGGCCCGCTGGCGATTAAATTGTTGGCGTTTTTTATTGCGCAGCGTTGGCTGAAGCAAGATAAAAAATCACGCGGACTGGTGGTGACGGCAACGGGAGCGAATTGGTTGAAAAAGGATATGCAAAAGCTATTTTCAAAATAGTAAACCCTAGCATTGGCGGGCGTTTTAGAGCATAAATGACTGAAAAGGCACGCCAGCGCTGCGCTTACGATCTGCTGCTGCCATAGAATGACAACGCTTCAAGTTTCGTATCGTCTCCGTGTCAAAATCACAAACAATCAAAAAGGAGAAATCATGAGCGCCCAAAAATTATTTGATCTCACCAATCGCGTCGCGCTCATTACCGGTGGCTCACGCGGACTCGGATTGCAGATTGCGCATGGCTATGGCGCGATGGGCGCGAAGCTGGCTCTCACCGCACGCAAAGCGGGTGAGCTGGCGGAGGCGAAGACTGAACTCACGGCTGCAGGCTATGATGTATTCGTATGCCCCAGCGATTTATCAAAACCTGAAACCATTGCGCCGATGGTCGATGCGGTGATCGCGCATTTCGGCAAAATAGATATTTTGATGAATAACGCCGGTGCTTCTTGGGGCGCGCCTGCGGAGGAATATCCGCTGGAGGCATGGAACAAAATTATCTCAACGAATTTAACAGGCTCGTGGTTAGTTGCGCAGGCAGTCGGTGCGAAAAGCATGATCCCAAATAAACGCGGCAGCATTATCAGTGTGGCGTCTGTCGCGGGGCTGCGCGGGCAAATGGGCGCGATGCAAACTATTGCCTACAACACCAGCAAAGGCGGGCTAGTGAATTTCACGCGCGCGCTGGCCGGTGAATGGGCGAAATACAACATTCGTGTGAACGCATTAGCACCCGGATTTTTCCCATCAAAAATGAGCGAAGGCGTATTGAAAATGATCGATAAACAAATTATCAGCATGACACCGCTCGGCCGACTGGGTGGTGATGAAGATTTGATGGGCCCGGCGATTTTTCTGGCCTCGGATGCGGCCAGTTATGTGACGGGACAAATACTTTCTGTGGATGGCGGCATGACGGCGGTTTGATTTGCAGCTTAATTTTATGCATCAAACTTTGTTGCTCACTTCGCGATTCATTTCGTTCAGACGGCGTTTGAGACAAGCGATTGCAGCGACGTTTGTTGTGCGTGAGATCGCGTTTTTGTATGCGTTGGCTGATTCTACAAATCGCTCGGCGCGACGCAGCAAATCCGCGCGTGCTGCATGCAGCAAATGATATTCAGCAAGCGCGCCTCGTGCCCAAATGCGATCAATTCATGCGAGACCTTTATCTATTCCGGCGCTCATCGCGAATGCGACCGCGCGCGATTGCGCTCTTCCAGCGGAATCAACGCGTCGTCAATATCCAAGCGAGCATCGCGGCGTGCGGCGTGTATACGCATCAGCGCGAGTTAACCCAGCGCCTCAGTCTGGTCGGGCATGAGTTCAACCATGAGCTGCGCCAAGCGAATCGCTTAGGTGCAAAGTTCGCGACGAATCAAGGTATCGCTTGTGGTTGCCGAGTAGCCGCCGTTGAATACCAGAAAGCCGTCGGTGGCGGCACCTTATGGCAAATGGAAGGGTGTGACCCGAAATCGAGATTCAGATCGGATAATCCTGCAATGTTGCCCGAATGGATGCTGAAAATGGAGGACTAAATGAAGAGCAAATCAGTAAAACCAAAGAAAGCACTTGCATGACTGAGCTTATCCGCACTATACTATCGGACTTTGCTGCTCCAGCCGTGGCTTCGTCGGCTGAGGGTCTGTTAAAATGTGATGTTTGTATTAGTAACTTACTACATTCGATCATCACATAGCCCCAAGCGTCGGCCGAAGCCGGTATTTTAAGCGCAAGGGCAAAAGTTGCTTTCTAACCTGCTAGTTGGGTCTTAACGGACAAAACTGGCGATTGCGGGTCCAAAACTGGCTGCTGATTCTTCAGTGGGTAAGTTGGAGAGATAAAAAAATGATTCAGATGCAGTCGATTCTCGACGTCGCCGATAACACGGGCGCACGGTCGGTAATGTGTATCAAGGTGCTCGGTGGCTCGAAACGCCGCTATGCAGGTATTGGTGACGTTATCAAGGTCAGCATTAAGTCTGCCCAGCCGCGCGGTCGCGTGAAAAAAGGTGAAGTCTATAACGCTGTGGTGGTGCGTACCGCCAAGGGTGTCCGCCGTAATGACGGCTCGCTTATCAAGTTTGACGGCAATGCGGCCGTTTTGCTGAACGCGAAGCTTGAGCCGATCGGTACACGTATTTTTGGGCCAGTCACGCGTGAATTGCGTAACGAGCGCTTCATGAAGATCGTGTCGCTGGCACCAGAAGTATTGTAAGAGGCCCATCCATGAACAAAATTCGTAAGGGCGACCAAGTGGTCGTCATCACCGGCAAAGATAAAGGCAAACGCGGCACCGTGTTAAAAGCGGCGTCAGAAGAAAGCCGTTTGCTGGTTGAAGGTATCAATCGCGTGAAAAAACACACCAAGCCAAACCCGATGAAGGGTTCAACTGGTGGCATCGTCGAAAAAGAGATGCCCATTCACATGTCTAACATCGCAATTTTCAACCCGGCCACCGGTAAGGCTGACCGAGTAAGCTTCAAAACCCTGGAAGATGCGCGGAAAGTTCGCGTATTTGCCTCCAGTGGCGAAGCTGTTGATGCATAAGGGGTGAACGATGGCTCGTCTGCATTCATTTTATAAAGAAGCCGTGGTTCCAAAGTTGATGAAAGACTTTGGCTACAAATCGGTCATGGAAGTGCCGCGCATTTCGAAAATCACGTTGAACATGGGCGTGGGCGAAGCGGTAGCTGACAAAAAGATTATGGATCACGCAGTTGGCGACATGCAAAAGATTGCAGGTCAAAAACCAGTGGTGACCAAATCAAAGAAATCGATCGCTGGTTTCAAAATCCGTGATGATTATCCTATTGGTTGCATGGTGACCTTGCGCTCGATGCGCATGTATGAATTTTTGGATCGTCTCGTGACCGTTTCTTTGCCACGTGTTCGTGACTTCCGTGGTATCTCGGCTCGTTCATTTGATGGCCGTGGTAACTACAACATGGGTATCAAAGAGCAGATTATTTTTCCGGAAATCGAGTACGACAAGATTGACGCGATTCGTGGGATGAATATATCGATTACGACCACCGCGAAAACGGATGCAGAAGCCAAAGCGCTTTTGTCCGCATTCAAGTTTCCTTTCCGAGGTTAAGCGCATGGCCAAGCTCTCAGTGATTAATCGCCAAGAAAAGCGCGAAAAGATGGTGAAGCAGTTCGCCTCAAAGCGTGCCGCGCTGGTGAAAATTATCAACGATCAGTCTATTTCAGAAGAGGATCGTTATCAGACCCGCTTGAAGTTGCAGGCGCTGCCGCGTAATTCTAGCCCTTCGCGTTTGCGTAATCGTTGTGCAATCACCGGTCGTCCACGTGGTGTGTTTAGCAAATTTGGCTTGGGGCGCATGAAATTGCGCGAAATTGCGATGCGCGGCGAAGTGCCAGGTCTCGTTAAAGCAAGCTGGTAGACGGAAAGCGACGGAGAAAATAATATGAGCATGAGTGATCCGATCGCCGATATGTTGACTCGCATTCGTAATGCGCAGCAATCGGAAAAAGTCGATGTGACGATGCCGTCTTCCAAGGTGAAGACGGCTATCGCCAAAGTGTTGAAAGACGAAGGCTATATTGAAGATTTCGCTGTCCGTAGCATTGAGGGCAAGCCGGAATTGAATGTTAGTCTCAAATATTACGCAGGCAAACCGGTTATCGAGAAGATTGAGCGTATTTCACGCCCAGGCCTTCGCGTTTATCGTGGCCGCGAAGAAATCAAACCTGTTATGAACGGCTTAGGTGTGGCAATTGTTTCCACGTCCAAAGGTGTTATGACAGATCGCAAAGCACGCGCAACCGGTATCGGTGGCGAAGTGTTGTGCATCGTCGTATAAGGGGATAGCTATGTCACGTATTGGTAAAGCGCCCATCACTGTTCCCGCAAAAGTAGAAGTTACTTTCGGCGCAAAAAATATCATTGTCAAGGGCCCATTAGGAACTTTGACGCAGGCGACGTCTAATCATGTGACCTTCAAGCAGGAGGGTGCCACGATCACTTTGGCGGCGGCAAATGATAGTCAAGAGGCTAATGCAATGTCGGGGACCATGCGCGCGCTGATCGCGAATATGGTTCAGGGCGTTGATAAAGGTTTCGAGCGCAAATTGTTGCTGGTTGGGGTGGGCTACAAAGCGCAAGCGCAGGGCGATAAGCTAAATTTGACGCTTGGCTTCTCGCACCCCGTGGTTCATAACATGCCAGAAGGTGTGAAGTGTACAACTCCGACAGCTACTGAGATCTTGTTGACCGGTACCGATAAGCAGAAGGTCGGTCAAGTCGCTGCGATTGTGCGCGGATATCGTCCACCAGAGCCGTACAAAGGCAAGGGCGTACGTTATTCAGACGAAATTATCGTCCTCAAAGAAACAAAGAAGAAGTAAGCGAGGCTATCATGATTGATAAAAAAGTTACCCGTATTCGTCGCGCTGCGAAAACCCGCGCGACGATTGCTCGCCTTAAGGCGACGCGCTTGACGGTGCTGCGCACCAATTCGCACATATATGCGCAGATTATTGATGCGTCAGGTTCAAAAGTTCTGGCTGCCGCTTCAACGGTTGAAAAAGAAGTTCGTGCGCAGTTAAAAAACGGCGGTACTAAAGACGCAGCGATCGCGGTGGGCAAGCGTATCGCTGAGCGCGCTATGGCTGCGGGTGTTACCACGGTTGCATTTGACCGCGCAGGTTTCGCATATCACGGTCGTGTCAAGGCTTTGGCCGATGCAGCTCGTGAAGCTGGCCTCACGTTCTAATCAAGGATCAGATCATGGCAAAAATGGACCGTAATAATCAAGAAGACAAGGGCGACGGCCTCCGCGAAAAGATGATCGCGGTGAATCGTGTTACCAAGGTGGTGAAAGGTGGCCGCATTTTGGCATTCGCAGCGCTGACCGTGGTCGGCGATGGTGATGGTTCCATCGGTATGGGCAAAGGCAAGTCGAAAGAAGTGCCGGTTGCTGTCCAAAAAGCCATGGAGCAGGCGCGCCGCAAGTTGGTCAAAATCCCTTTGAAAAATGGCACCTTGCATCACACCGTAATTGGTAAACATGGCGGTACAAAAGTGTTCATGCAGCCGTCTGCTGAAGGTAACGGTATCAAGGCGGGTGGTGCAATGCGCGCCGTGTTTGAAGTGATGGGAATTACCAACGTTTCGGCTAAATGTCACGGCTCGACTAATCCATACAACGTTGTTCGCGCAACGCTGGACGGTTTGTCAAAGATCAGTCGTCCTTCGGAAATTGCCGCAAAGCGTGGCAAGACCGTTGAAGAAATTCTTGGCTAGGGATTAAGAAAATGGCAAACGAAAAGACAATCACAGTAACGCTGCTCAAAAGCACCATTGGCCGTTTAGAAGCACATAAAGCATGTGTTCGCGGTTTGGGCTTGAAAAGACAGCGTCACACCGTCACTGTAATAGATACACCATCTAATCGCGGCATGATCAATCGTGTGAGTTACTTGCTCCGCGTTGAAGCCTAATTTAA
Source organism: Burkholderiales bacterium (assembly GCA_025359285.1). Classification (GTDB taxonomy): domain Bacteria; phylum Pseudomonadota; class Gammaproteobacteria; order Burkholderiales; family Usitatibacteraceae; genus UKL13-2. The sequence continues at coordinate 3,345 of JANYGV010000237.1, read as the reverse complement.
AGCTCGTTAGCGCTAACTGCGACTCATAGGGTATAAGAATCATGGAATTGAACAATCTCAAGCCTTCAGAAGGCGCCAAAAAGAATCGCCGCCGTGTTGGGCGCGGCATTGGCTCTGGTCTGGGCAAGACAGCAGGCCGTGGGCATAAAGGTCAAAAGTCGCGCTCGGGTGGTTTTCATAAGGTTGGTTTCGAGGGCGGTCAAATGCCTTTGCAGCGCCGTCTTCCGAAACGTGGTTTTATTTCGCTGACTCGCAACGACACAGCAGAAGTGCGTCTGTCAGAGATAGCAAAAATGCCGGGCGATGTGGTTGATCTGATGATGTTGAAGCACGCTGGTATTGTTCCAACCCAAGCCATTGCTGCCAAAGTTGTGTTGTCGGGCGTGATTGAAAAGAAAGTTACGTTGTCGGGTATTGCAACGACCAAAGGCGCTAAAGCTGCGATCGAGGCTGCTGGCGGAACCGTGGAAGAGATTGTAAAAATCGTACGCCCTCGTAAACTGCCCAAGAAATAATTAGGAAACTGATTTGGCATCAAATCCTCTAGCAGCGGTGGGCAAAATGAGCGACCTGAAACGCCGTCTGGTGTTTCTGGTGTTAGCGCTCATTGTGTTTCGTATAGGCACCCACATTCCAGTGCCAGGAATTGATCCTATCCAGTTGAGTAAGTTGTTTGAAACGCAAGGCGGCATCCTGAACATGTTTAATATGTTCTCTGGTGGTGCATTATCGCGTTTTTCGGTATTCGCTCTAGGAATCATGCCGTATATTTCTGCATCGATCATCATGCAGCTATTGACAGTTGTTTCGCCCCAGCTGGAAGCCTTGAAAAAGGAAGGTGAGTCAGGCCGTCGCAGAATTACGCAGTACACTCGTTACGGTACGGTCGCATTGGCGTTGTTCCAAGCTGTCGGCATTTCGATTGCGCTAGAATCTCAGCAAGGTTTGGTTGTAGATCCCGGCATGATGTTTAGATTTGTGACCGTGGTCACGTTGGTAACGGGCACATTATTTTTGATGTGGTTAGGCGAACAGATTACCGAGCGTGGTGTTGGTAATGGTATTTCGCTCATTATTTTTTCAGGCATTGTTGCTGGGTTACCAGCCGCGATTGGCAGTACTCTAGAATTAGCACGCACTGGTTCGATGTCTATTCCGGTGGTGTTATTGATTGCGGTGATGGTCGTTGCAGTCACGATGTTTGTCGTGTTTGTTGAGCGCGGTCAGCGAAAGATTTTAGTTAATTACGCCAAGCGCCAAGTGGGAAATAAACTATACGGTGGTCAGTCTTCGCATTTACCGCTCAAGTTAAATATGGCTGGCGTGATCCCGCCGATATTTGCGTCTTCGATTATTTTGTTTCCGGCTACTATTGCGGGCTGGTTTGGTTCCAATGAAAAAATGGTGTGGTTGAAAGACATTGGCGCCGCATTAGCGCCCGGTCAACCGCTCTATTCGGTTTTGTATGCAGCCGCAATTATTTTCTTCTGCTTTTTCTACACTGCTCTGGTTTTCAATTCGAAGGAGACAGCCGAAAATTTAAAGAAAAGTGGTGCGTTTGTACCAGGCATTCGCCCGGGTGAGCAAACGGCTCGCTACATTGATAAGATTTTGATGCGTTTGACGTTAGTGGGTGCTGGCTACATTACGTTGGTTTGTTTGTTGCCAGAGCTCCTACACATGAAATACAACGTGCCGTTTTACTTTGGTGGAACTTCACTGTTAATTATTGTAGTGACCACGATGGATTTTATGGCGCAATTACAGGCCTACATGATGTCTCATCAGTATGAAAGTCTTCTGAAGAAAGCAAACTTCAAAGGCGGATCAGGGGTTCCTGCTCGCTAATCGTTGTGATTAGCTGACAGGTTTAGGAGAAAAGAAGAGCGCATGGCGAAGGAAGAAATGATTCAAATGCAGGGCGAGATTGTCGAGACCTTGCCCAATGCCATGTTTAGAGTAAAGCTGGAAAACGGTCACGTTGTGTTGGGTCATATCTCGGGAAAAATGCGCATGCACTACATTCGCATATTGCCTGGCGATAAAGTCACGGTTGAGTTGACGCCGTACGATTTGACTAAGGCAAGAATTACGTTCCGTGCAAAATAATGTTTGATAGTGCTGTCATGTTTGTCGATGCGCGTTATTGTTTATTTATATTCATGGCAGCTAATTAATTTAAATATGTATTTGCGGCATTCTGGGAAACACCAAGGAGCAAAAAATGCGAGTTCAGGCATCGGTTAAAAAAATCTGTCGTAACTGTAAATTAGTGCGACGCAAGGGCGTGTTACGTGTGATTTGTAAAGAACCACGTCATAAGCAACGTCAAGGTTAATTGGAAAGTACATCATGGCCCGTATTTCTGGCGTAAATATCCCGAATCATCAACACACGGAAATCGCATTGACCGCGATTTACGGGGTTGGTCGTACAACTGCAAAGAAAATTTGTGACGCTGCGGGAATTAACCGCGCTGCCAAGATCAAAGATCTGACCGATAGCGATATGGACAAACTGCGCGAGCAGGTTGGCAAATTTACGGTTGAAGGTGATCTTCGTCGTGAAATTTCTATGAGCATCAAACGCTTGATGGATTTGGGTTGTTATCGCGGCACGCGTCATCGCAAGGGTTTACCGTGCCGTGGTCAACGCACCCGCACTAACGCACGTACGCGCAAAGGCCCGCGCAAGGCCATTCGTCTCGCCAAATAAGCGAACGCAAACAAGTTTAGAGTGAAGGAATAAGCATGGTTAAACCCACAGCTGCAACACGCGTACGCAAGAAGGTAAAAAAGAATGTGTCGGAAGGTATTGCACACGTTCACGCGTCGTTCAATAACACGATCATTACGATCACAGATCGTCAGGGCAATGCATTGTCTTGGGCAACTTCGGGTGGCGCGGGCTTTAAAGGCTCGCGTAAATCAACCCCGTTTGCAGCACAGGTTGCGGCGGAAGCCGCAGGTAAGGCTGCCATTGAGTGTGGTATAAAAAACCTCGAAGTGCGCATCAAGGGCCCCGGTCCTGGTCGTGAATCTGCTGTGCGGGCATTGAACGCATTGGGTATTAAAATTTTGTCGATCGCTGATGTGACGCCGGTGCCGCATAATGGCTGCCGTCCACCCAAGCGTCGTCGTATGTAATTGCGGGAGAACTGAACGTGGCTCGTTACCTTGGTCCTAAATGTAAGCTCTCCCGTCGTGAGGGCACCGATTTATTTTTGAAAAGTGCTCGTCGCCCACTCGATTCGAAGTGCAAGCTTGAATCGCGTCCCGGCCAGCATGGCGCAAAGCAAAACCGTGTTTCCGAATACGGCACGCAACTGCGCGAAAAGCAAAAGAT
>JANYGV010000223.1 GCA_025359285.1 Burkholderiales bacterium | reverse complement strand
GCCAGTCTAAACTCACGGCCAGCATCGTAGCTTGGCATAGATCAATGCGGTTCATTCGCCGTGCGTGAGGTGGCTAGGTTTAACCGCAGACGAACGTCAATACATTCGCTTCATCGCGCAAATCTTGTTACCCGCAGGATCGCGCAAATACGCGAGGTAAAGTTGGCCTTTCGGACCCTCGCGCAAACCTGGTGGATCTTCGCAGGCCGTGCCACCGTTCGCGATACCCGCAGCGTGCCATGCGTCACCGAGCTCGGGGCTATCGACCGCAAACCCAATCGTGCCGCCATTGGCCGCACATGCCGCCTCGCCGTTGATCGGCTTGCTGATCGCGAAAACGCCGGTTTTGGTCATATAAAACACACGGCCCTTATCGTCCATTCTGCCAAGGGGCACGCCGATCGCGCCAAGGATGGCGTCGTAAAATTTCTTTGAAGCGTTAATGTCGTTGGCACCGACCATGATGTGGCTGAACATTGCCTTTCTCCCGTAATTTAATGACCAGATGGTACGTCAATATGGTTGACGCCTCAAGGGAGCGTATAGCGAAAGGGCCTCACTTACCCAGCCAGCGTAGCGCCCACCACTACGCCAAGTAGCGACTAACGCAACCCACGCGTTTTTCACTGGCGGACGCGATGCCACATCGGGCACATTTCGTCTGCAGGCACGTGCCTGCATACGAAAGGGTTTTATGTCGCGAATCATTTTTCCCCGCGCACCATTGCGGGTTGCTGCCCCGTTGTTGGTATCGCTGTTGTTATCGTTAGGAGGCTGCTATGTTATTCCGATTGATAACCAGGGCAGGCCATCGAATATCGCTTATTCGCCCGTGCCGCCGCCTTATCCCGTCTTGCCACCCGCGCCGTCGCAAATCAATCTCGTCGCGCGACTTTATCCGGCGAACGATGCCGCGGCATCAACGGGTATCCTGATCGGTCAGGTTGTAAATAATCTGAATGGTCGCGGGACATTTAACGTCAACGCAGGCAGCGAGAGTTTTACGGGAGAGGCCACCCGCAGCGGCCAAGATGCGCATCAAGGCAATGCCAATGCCGCCGGTTCGCGCGGCGGTTATGTGCGCTGCGCCTATACGATGAACACCAGCAGCCAAGGTAGCGGCGAATGCACATTCTCCACCGGTGGGCGCTATACGATGCACCTCGGTGGTTGATCCTGTATGCAGTTAATGGCTACTAAATAAATCACAAACCCTATATTCGGCGGGCATCGTGGCTCAAAAATGCGCCACGATGCCCGCCCTTGCTAGGGTTTTAATTATTTCAGGAACATCCGATACGCCGGATTCTCAGTCTCATCCACATACTCGTAACCGAGCGTTTTAAGGAATTTCGCAAATCCGGTGCGTTCATTTTTGGGGATTTGCAAACCGACCAGAATTCGGCCGACATCCGCGCCGTGATTGCGGTAATGGAACAAACTGATGTTCCAATTCGGGCTCATGCTGGTCAGGAATCGCATCAAGGCACCGGGGCGTTCAGGGAATTCAAAACGATACATCGATTCTTCATGCGCGAGCGCGGAGCGTCCGCCCACCAGATGCCGCACATGCAGTTTCGCCATTTCATCGTCGGTGAGATCGATCGTTTTGAAGCCTTGTTTATTAAAGTGGGCGACCAGCTTTTTCGCTTCGTCCGCCCCCTGTATTTGTACGCCGACAAATAAATGCGCGACCTTGGCGTCGGCAATGCGGTAGTTGAATTCAGTCACATTGCGCGGCCCGATCAGCTCGCAAAACCGGCGAAAGCTGCCGCGCGTTTCGGGCACGGTAACGGCCAGCAATGCCTCGTGATGCTCGCCCACCTGCGCGCGCTCGGCAACAAATCGCAACCGGTCAAAATTCATGTTTGCACCGCAGCAAATCGCCACGAATGTTTTATCTTTTACTTTTTCGCGAGCGATGTAGTGTTTGATGCCCGCCAACGCCAAGCCCCCGGAGGGCTCCATGACGGAGCGCGTGTCCTGATAAATATCTTTGATCGCCGCACAAATTTCGTCGGTTGATACCAGGACGATTTCATCGACTAATTCTTTGGCTAGGCGAAATGTTTCTTTGCCGACCTGCTTCACGGCTACGCCATCGGCAAATAAATTCACGTGCGATAAAGTTACGCGTTTATTTGCTTTCAACGATTGATACATCGCGTTAGAGTCGATCGGTTGCACGCCGATAATTTTCGTTTTCGGCGATAGTGCTTTGATATACGCCGCGATACCGGCAATCAAACCACCGCCGCCTATCGGCACAAAGACCGCATCAATCGGGTGTTGGTGTTGACGCAGAATCTCCATGCCGATGGTGCCTTGGCCAGCAATAACGAGCGGATCGTCATACGGGTGAACAAAGGTGAGCTTTTTGGTGGCCGCCAATTGGTTGGCAAAGCCGCTGGCTTCGTGATAACTGTCGCCGTGCAACAACACCGTAGCGCCTCGTCTTGCGACCGCATCCACCTTTATTTTCGGGGTGGTGACGGGCATCACGATCGTGGCTTTGCAGTTGAGCTTTTGCGCGGCCATCGCCACGCCTTGCGCATGATTACCGGCGCTCGCGCAAATCACGCCGCGCTTGAGTTCTGCCGCACTTAAATGCGCCATTTTGTTGTAGGCACCGCGCAGCTTGAACGAGAACACGGGCTGGAGATCTTCACGTTTGAGTAAAATGCGGTTGCCGACGGCTTGTGAAACGCCAACCGCAACTTCCAGGGGCGACTCGATGGCGACGTCATACACGCGTGCCGTCAAAATGCGCTTTAAATAATCTTCTTTCACTGGCGTCCTTTTATTTTTCTTGCTTTTGTTCTGGCGGTTGCTGTTCATGCTTTTTTCTTCGCGCGACTAGCTTTGGCATGAATAGCTCACCAATTTAGCAGGAAATTCGCTATGCTTAAACGCTGCCACTCAACTTACACTTTTGCCTAATTTTCAAAGACCAAATCATGGATCAAAACGCACTGAAACTCGCTGCTGCCACGCTCGCTCTTGATTACGTCGAAGACAACACCATCATCGGTGTCGGCACAGGCTCAACGGTTAATTTTTTTATCGCGGAATTGATTCGTACAAAAGCCCGCATTAAAGCAGCCGTCTCCAGCTCGGTGGCCAGCAGCAAATTGTTGCGCGACGGCGGTTTTGAGGTCATGGAATTAAATGATGCAGGTGCGCTTTCGATCTACGTGGATGGCGCCGATGAAATAAACCGCGAACTCGCGATGATCAAGGGCGCAGGTGCCGCGTTAACGCGAGAAAAAATTGTGGCTGCGGCAAGTGAAAAATTTATTTGTATTGCCGACGCAACAAAATACGTGGCTGTTTTAGGTAGGTTCCCACTCTCCATTGAGGTCATTCCGATGGGTCGCAGTTATGTCTCGCGTGAACTGGTAAAGCTCGGCGGGCATCCCGAATGGCGGATGCGCGACGGCAAAGCCGTGGTCACCGATAATGGCAACTGGATTTTGGATGTGCGTGGCATGACGATCACAAACCCGATTGAACTTGAAACCACGATCAACCAAATCGCGGGGGTGGTTGAGAATGGCCTATTCGCGCGGCGCGGCGCGGATGTACTGTTGCTGGCCTCAAACGCTGGTGTGGAGCGGATCTCGCAAAAATGACGCTCAGCAAAACCAACTCGTTACGTCACATTTTTGTCATACTGCAAGCCTACACTTAGAAATTCTTTGTCACAATAGTTGATTGAAAAGCAATATGGCTAACGAACACATTTCGAAAAAATTTGATGCTGAACTCGAAGGCGTGCGCTCACGCGTCCTGCAGATGGGCGGCTTAGTTGAACAGCAAATCGTGCGGGCGATGGAGTGTTTGGCGCTGGGCGATATGGCAATGGCCGACCAGGTCATTGCGGACGATCACCGCGTGAATGCACTTGAGGTCGGCATTGACGATGATTGCGTTCACATCATCGCCAAGCGCCAGCCTGCGGCGGGTGATCTGCGGATGATTATGGCGGTGGTCAAAACCATAACCGACTTAGAGCGCATTGGTGACGAGGCGCAAAAAATCGCGCGCATGGCAAAACTGATTCACGCGCAGGATCGTCGGTTGTCGACACGTTTTGCCGAATTACGTTATGCAAGCGACGTGGCGCTTGAGATGCTCAATACAGCGCTTGATGCGTTCGCGCGCTTGGATATTTCGGCGGCGGGTAAGGTCGTAAAACAAGATCAAATCGTTGATGAACAATTTCGCGCTATTTTGCGGCAGCTGGTTACATTCATGATGGAAGACCCGCGCACTATTTCAGCGGCGATTGATGTTTTGTTTATTGCCAAGGCGATCGAACGGATCGGCGATCACGCCAAGAATATGTCGGAGTACGTGGTTTATCTGGTCAAGGGCAAGGATGTTCGACACATCACAGCCGAAGAGTTTGAGCGCGAGACTTCATCGCTCGACTAAAAACCGCCGGTGATAGTTGCCCGTTAAATTAGTGCAATCAAAAACGCCGCTCTTTTTTAGGAGCGGCGTTGTTTATTGCCCCACGGGAACGGGCATGACTTATCACCGAGCTTAAGACGGATGAACGATTCGCCCGTTCACCAGCGTATGCGTGACCTTGCCCTGCAATTCGCGGCCCAAATACGGTGTGTTTTTCCCCTGACTGACCAATGTTTGCGCGGTGACCACCCAAAACGCTTGCGGATTAAAAATGCAGACGTCGGCTGGCGCGCCCACCTCGAACCGACCCGCTGGTAGACCCAATAATCTGGCCGGATCGGACGTAATTTTTTTAAGCGCTTTTGGCAGCGGCACATTGGTCTGCTCAGCCCATTTGAGCGTGAGCGACAGCAGTGTTTCAAGTGCCGTCGCGCCCGGCTCGGCCTCGCCAAATGGCACGTGTTTGGCATCATCATCCACCGGCGTATGGTCAGAGCAAATCGCGTCAATCGTGCCATCAATCGCACCGCGCGATAAAGCGTCGCGATCACCGAGGCCACGCAGCGGTGGGGTGAAGCGATATTGAGAATCAAAGTAGCCAATATCGTGATCTGTCAGCAGCAAATGATGAATGCCTACATCACTTGTTAGCGGCAAATTGTCCGCCTTCGCGCGCCGCACCAGCTCCACGCCTGCCGCGCTCGACAGCCTTGCCAGATGCACTCTAGCACCCGTCTCACGCATCAGCAGGGTGATGGTAGAGATGGCAACCGTCTCAGCACTGGTCGGGATGCTCGCCAGCCCCAAGCGGGACGCCACTTCGCCATCGTGGGCAATGCCATCGCGCGCGAGGTAGGCATCCTGCGGGCGCAACCAGACCGTATAGTCGTGGGTCGCGGCGTATTGCATGGCGCGATACAAAACTTGGGTATCGACAATCGGCTGGTCGGCCTGGAAAAATCCAATGCAGCCCGCCTCGGTCAGTTCCATCATTTCGGTCAGCTGTTTGCCCTTTAGGCCCAGCGTGAGAGCGCCCAATGGATACACGTGCGCCTGATCCGCCATCTTCGCGCGGCGCGTTAGCATCTCCACCAGGCCAGGTTCATCCAGCACCGGATCCGTATCTGGCGGGCAGACGAGTGAAGTGATGCCGCCCGCGACAGCGGCGCGCATTTCGCTTTCAAGGGTGGCGCGATATTCAAGGCCAGGCTCGCGCAAACGGGCGCTTAAATCCACCAGGCCCGGGCAGATAATTTTGCCGGATGCGTCAATTACCTTGTCGGCTTTAAATCCTTCGGGAGCCGCGCCAGTGCTGGCGATCAAGCCATTATCGATGTACAGCGCTGCGTTTTCATTGCGATTGGTGGCAGGGTCAATCAGGCGCGCGTTTTTGATTTCAATTTTCATATTAATTGCCCGTCACCATCGCCATCACCGCCATGCGCACTGCAATACCGAAAGTGACCTGCGGCAAGATAACGCTTTGTGTGCCGTCGGCAATACCGGATTCGATTTCCACACCGCGATTCATCGGCCCCGGATGCATCACAATCGCATCGGGTTTCGCGCGCGAAAGTTTGTCCGCCGTTAATCCGTAACTTTTAAAATATTCGTGCGCGCTCGGCAGCAAGCTACCCGACATGCGCTCGTTTTGCAGGCGCAGCATAATCACCACGTCGCAGCCTTCCAACCCACGCTGCATATCGTGGTGAACGGTCACGCCCATGCGCTCCACGGCGGTCGGGATCAGTGTTTTAGGGCCGATCACCCGCACATCCGGGCAGCCTAGCGTGGTGAGCGCATGAATGCCAGAGCGAGCCACGCGGGAATGCAAAATGTCGCCGACGATTGCCACCGATAAATTGTGAAACGATTTTTTGTAATGCCGAATGGTGTACATATCCAGCAGGCCCTGCGTGGGATGCGCGTGGCGGCCATCGCCGGCGTTAATCACCGCGATACCCGGCTTGACGTGCTGTGCGATCAAATGCGCTGCGCCGGATTCGGCATGACGCACCACAAACATATCGGCGTTCATGGCGGCCAGATTGTCGATCGTGTCGAGCAGCGATTCGCCTTTGCTGGCACTCGATGCATTGATGTTTAGATTAATCACGTCCGCCGATAATCGCTTCGCCGCAATCTCAAAAGTGGTGCGGGTGCGGGTCGAGTTTTCAAAAAATAAATTGAAGACTGATTTGCCGCGCAACAGCGGCACTTTCTTCACATCGCGGTCGCCGACGCTGACAAATTGATCCGCAGTTTCAAGAATCTGCTCAATCAGTTTTTTCGGCAAGCCCTCGGTGGTGAGCAGATGTTTGAGCGTTTTATCGGCGTTGAGTTGCGGGTTGGCGGTGAGCACGTCAGACTTTCCTGGGCTTAACATCGAAGCGAAGTTTGCTGGTGGCCGCGTCTTTAGTGAGTGCAAGCTCTTGATCGGCATTCAAATCCATCGTCATCGCGACAAAATCGGCGTGATAGGGAAGCTCGCGCCCGCCACGATCAACCAGGCATGCCAGTTTCACGCTGGCGGGGCGACCAAAATCAAAAATTTCATTGAGCGCCGCACGCAGCGAACGGCCGGTGTGAATCACATCATCGATGAGCAAAATATGGCAACCTTCGACGGCAAAATTAATCTCGGTCGATTTCTTTTGCGGGTGCAAACCGATGCTCGCGAAATCATCGCGATGCAATGTCACCGCCAATGTGCCGAACGGATGTGACGCGCCAAGAAGTTGATGCAGTCGCTCCGCCACCCACGCGCCGCCCGTGTGAATACCAACAATGGCGGTACCCGAACTGAGCTTGCCGATTTTTTCAGCCAGCAAATCGATCATCGGTTCAGCATCAAGCTGCATTGCGTGCTTTCATGTTTTTTTGCGTGTGTTGTTCATCAAAATAAGCCTGCAAAATAATCTGTGCGGCCACTGCATCCAGCTGGGTTTTTTGCGCGCGGCCGGT
>JANYGV010000200.1 GCA_025359285.1 Burkholderiales bacterium | reverse complement strand
CATTATTTCGAGCTCAATCCTTGAATCCGCCAATGTGATCGCACGCCTGACTTTCGCCAAACCTACCACCACCGCAGCTCCAAGGCACCCTAGTAAACAGTACCCACCTTAATCGGTTGTCTTATTTTTAAAGAACGTTTCGAATCTTGCCTACATCGCGTTGTTATTTGCGGTGTGTTTCGAAGGATTGCCATTATGCCGCGCTGCACAATCTTGGTCAACCCCCTTCGTCGAATTATTTCAAAATAACTGCAAAATAATTTATTGCATTACTTCAGCTTAACTCGTGCGAACCGTCTTTTCCCCACTTGTGCAACTACCGTGACGCCCTTGGCAAGCGTCAGTAATTTATCGCTCACCCTATTACCATCCAGCTTCACGCCACCTTGCTCAATCATGCGATTCGCTTCACCTGTGCTCGGCACCAGCCCTGATTGTTTCAACATCTGCGCAATACCCAGCGTCGGCCCCTCGGTGACAAGCGTAATTTCCTCTACTTCATCAGGAATGCCGCCGCGGCTTCGCAGTTCAAAATCCACCAGCGCGTGCTCAGCATCCGTCTTTGAATGGAAGCGCGTCACAATTTCCTGTGCAAACGTCACCTTAATATCTCGCGGATTTCGTCCCCCTTCAACCTCGCGCTTCCACCACGCCACCGTTTCAGGCAGTTGAAAGGACAGCATCGGAATGTATTTCCACATAAGCTCATCCGATACCGACATCAATTTGCCAAACATGTCATTAGGCGCGTCGGTAATACCGATGTAATTGCCCTTGGATTTCGACATTTTTTCGATCCCATCCAATCCCTCCAACAGCGGCATGGTCAGGATGCATTGCGGCTCTTGGCCGAACTGCTTCTGGAGTTCGCGCCCAACCAGTAAATTAAATTTTTGATCAGTACCCCCCAACTCAAGGTCTGACTTCAGCGCAACTGAATCATAGCCCTGCATCAGCGGATATAAAAACTCATGCACCGAAATCGGCACGTTAGCTTGATAACGTTTCGTAAAGTCGTCGCGCTCCAGCATCCGCGCGACCGTCCAGCGTGACGCTAGCTGAATCATGCCGCGCGCGCCGAGTGGATCGCACCATTCAGAGTTGTAGCGAATCTCCGTTTTTTCAGCATCCAACACCAAACTTGCTTGAGCAAAATAAGTCTTGGCATTGACCTCAATTTGTTCTTTCGTCAACGGTGGGCGAGTCGCATTGCGACCGCTGGGGTCGCCAATCGCCGAGGTGAAATCACCGATCAGGAAAATAACTTGATGCCCTAAATCCTGGATTTGGCGCATTTTGTTCAGCACTACGGTATGCCCCAGATGCAAATCCGGCGCGGTCGGGTCTAACCCTAATTTAATGCGCAGCTTTCGTCCTGTTTCGAGTTTTTTTCGCAACTCGGATTCGACAATCAGTTCATCCACGCCCCGCTTGATAATTTCCAGCGCCACGTCTACGTCAACCACTTGATTCATATTTAGTTCCTGAAAAAGCCTAATTTTCGAGATGACAGAAGCGTCATATTTCTGTTATCTTCCAACATCTTGGCATACTCTTTGGTCACGACATTGACCAAACAAATTACTTCTTATGCAATTTCCTGAATGTAAAATGGTAGCTGAAAAGCTGACCAATAGCGCGTGGCAGTCAGCGCCCAAGCGAGCTTTGATCGCCATTGGCGTGCTTTTCGCACTACCCGTTTTTGGTTTACTAACCGCATTCGGGGTCTCATCCGATACAGCGCTTGAAAACGTGCCGCGCACCGACGTCACTCAGGCACTCGCTATGCCCGCATTCGAAACCGATGAATCGAATGAAGAAGAATTCCGCGCCAGTGAACGTATTTTGCGCGGCGATACGGTCGCGACTTTGCTTCAACGCTTGCATGTGAACGATCCGGCCGCCTTTAATTTTTTACGTACCGAACCCGCCGCAAAAAGCATTTTTCAGCTTCGTCCCGGCCGCAACCTACAAGCCATCACGGACGCCGATGGCGAGCTGCAAAAACTACGCTACCTTCACAGTCCTGAGCAATTTCTTGAAATCATCCGCCAAGAAAATGGTTTTATCGCCAAAGAATTGATTCTCGATCCCGTTCGTCAAACCGCACAGCGCGCCGGCCTCATTAAATCATCACTCTATGGCGCGACTGACGAAGCTGGCATTCCTGATGCCATCGCCACACAAATCGCACGAATCTTTTCTACCGACATCGATTTCCACGTCGATTTGCGTAAAGGCGACAACTTCTCCGTGATCTATGAAATGCTCTATTTTGAGGGCGAATACCTTGGTCCGGGCCGCGTACTCTCTGCCGAGTTCGTTAATAACGGTAAAAAATTCGAAGCCTTTTTATTCACAGACGCGAGCGGCAGCGAATCTTATTTCACCGCGACTGGCCAAAATCGCGCCAAGTCTTTTCTGCGCTCACCGCTGGAATTTTCGCGCGTGTCATCAGGCTTCGGTGGCCGCATGCACCCGATCATGAAAAACTGGCGCGCCCATACCGGCGTTGATTTCGCCGCACCGCGCGGTACCCCCGTGTGGGCGACCGCCGACGGCACCGTGGATTTTGTCGGCGTCAAGGGTGGTTATGGCAATGTGGTCGAAGTCCGCCATAGCAATGGCGTTTCAACCCTATACGCACACCTGTCCGCATTCGCGCAAGGCGTGCGCGCAGGTACTCGCGTGAGCCAAGGCCAAACATTGGCCTTTGTCGGCGCGACCGGCTGGGCGACCGGGCCACATCTGCATTACGAATTCAAAATCGCCAATGTGCATCAAGACCCGATGAAAGTCGCGCTGCCCAAAGCCGACCCGATTCTGCCGCAATACCGCGAGGCATTTTTGCAAAGCGCACAAACCCAGCTTTCGCAACTTGCCTTGGTTCGCGGCGCAAATTTCGGTCATTTCGAATAAGCGCATCAGCACTGATAGGCACCAATAGGCACTTGTAGGCACTTGTAAGCACTACCAGCTTGAACAGGCCATCGGCATTGGCCCAATCATGCATAACGAGGTTTTAATGGGCAATCTCAATCTTGACCTCATCCGCGCTGAATTTCCGGCGCTCAACAACGACTGCATCTACCTCGATAACGCTGGCGGCTCGCAAGTTTTAAAGCGAGTGGCGGACCGCATCAGCAATTATTTGCTTACCACCAGCGTGCAGCTTGGCGCGAGCTACTCAACATCGCAAGCCGCGTCCGAGAAAGTACTATCCGCGCGCCGCGCCATCGCCGAACTCATCAACGCATATCACGATGAAGAAGTGGTCATGGGCGGCTCCACCACTGGCCTCATGTTTTTATTCACACAAGCGATTTTGCCGAGTATTCGCGACGGCGATGAAATCATCGTCACCGACAGCGATCACGAAGCCAATATCGGCGGCTGGATGCGGCTAAAAAATGCGGGCGCGATAATCAAAATCTGGCCAGTGAATCATGAGTCATTGGCGCTCGAACTCGCCGACCTGGACACGCTGTTGACGCCGCGCACCAAATGGCTCGCCATGACGCACGCCTCCAATGTGCTGGGCAGCGTCAATCCGGTTGCCGAGGTCGCCGAACAGGTTCATGCGGTTGGTGCCAAACTTTGCGTGGATGCGGTTGCCTATGCGCCACACCGACTGGTCGATGTGCAAGCCAGCGACGCCGATATTTATGTGTTCAGCTTTTACAAAGTATTCGGCCCGCATTACGCCGTGCTCTGGGGCAAACGCGATTTATTGTTGGCGTTGCCCACGCTCAACCACCATTTCATCGGCCCGGAAGTATTGCCCTACAAGCTGCAACCCGGCAATGTGAATTTTGAATTGTCGTATGGCTGCGCGGGAATTGCCGACTATTTAATGGATGTCGGCACACAGCTGGGCGAGCTCGGCAACAACCGCCAACGCATGCAAACTGCGTTCGATCATTTTGCGCAACATGAAGACGCGCTCGCTGAAAAATTGCTTTCGTATTTGCGCAGCAAAAAACAAGTTCACGTCATCGGCCACGATCATGTGAAAAATGGCAACCGCATGCCCACCGTGAGCTTCGTGGTCGCGAATCAATTATCTGAATCGATCGTCCGGCACATGGACAAATTCGACATCGGCATTCGCTTTGGTGATTTTTATGCGAAGCGGTTGATCGAAACGCTGGGGCTGCAATCGCATGGCGGCGTGGTGAGAGTATCAATTGCGCACTACAACACTGACGCTGAAATTGATCGCTTGATTCAGGGTTTGGAAGAAGCGCTTAATTAGATTTAAAACACTAGTATTGACGTGCGCTCGCAACCATAAATAGCTGGAAACGCCCGCCTTCACTGGGGTTTATAAATTTAATTAGCCAAATGTCGCTCTCAGGGCGCGGCTATCGGATAACAACATTGCCAAGCGGTGTCGATTCACCGGCCTCGTTTTGTCGCACGACAGAATATTCCCCCACCGGCAACATCAGCGACACCTCGGTTTGATTTGCGGCCATCAAAATTTGATCCATTGCGATAGAGCCAGCGGGCTCTGTTTTGACGAAGGCACGGACGAGCGTTCTCGCTGGCATGGGCTCGAGTTTTAGCGCGTACGGTTTACGGTATCCATTCATTGCCAGCCATCCGGGACGACCCGCAAGATCGGGCATTCTCGGATGAAAAACAGCCAAATCATGCCCCTCACGCGTGAGCCATTGTCCCAACCCATTCGTCATCACTACCGGCACGGTCAAGGCACCAAGATTGACAACGCCTCGATAAAACTCCGAGTCATGTTCAACCGTTGAACGCGGCGTGCCAATGAGTTGATCGACCGCCAGCGGATCAATCCCGGTCATGCGCTTCAAGCGCAAGGCCATCATTTCACGCCCGCCCTCCTCTGGAATTTTGGACGCGTGCCCGCCGCCAAGGTAGATAAACAATCTTGCGCCAGGATTCGCGTCCAGCACTTGCTTGATGTTGTCAGCCTGCGCTTGTTCTCGAGTGGCGATTTGAGTATTTCGGTCAGCGCTTTCGCTCGGCTCTTGCGCTTTGCGAATTTCGTAGTCGAATAATTGATAGCCGAGCTGCGCACTGTGTCGCGCCAAATCTGCAAAAACAGGATCAAGCGTGTAAATACCCGTGCCCAACTTTGGCGCGCCATCTTTCATGTTTGCTGACACGTCAGGCGTGAATGTCTCTGCACCAAAATGAGTAAACCCGATTTTACGTAGCGCCTCGGCCACGTCAAACGCAAACGCGCGCTGACGCTGCATGGTGTGGTTTTCATTGAGCATCACAATGCGTCGATCCCGTGCCGCATTGACGATCGCGTCTATCGCTGGCTGCGGCAAATAGCCTGTTGTATCCAGTGGCTTCTCGTCGTTCGGTTCCATGCCCTGATCGATCAGCGCATAGGTGCCGCGCTCGTCGCCGGTGATCGCATAAAACTGCGCAAACGTCCGATTGTCGAGCTGGTGTTGAGTAATTAATCTCCCCATCATCGACACGCCAGCTAACGGGCGATCTTGCTTATTGATAAGAGCAAGCGCCGCTGAAAAACTATCTTGTTTGGCGATGACGGCAGCGGCGCTTGGCGTAACCGATGAAGACTTCGGTGCCGCGCAGCCCGACACAACAATGGCTAAGGCCACTGGCCACAGCCGTCTAGCAAGACCTTCCATCTATTTCACGACCGCCGACGTCCCCCCTGCCTTGGTCTTATCCAACACCGTCATCGCGGTCGATAACATTGAAGCCACATCGGCAATATTGGCAGGAACGATTAGCGTATTTCCTGCTTTAGCGATATTGCCAAATTGCTCGACATATTTCTCGGCAATTTTTAAGTTCGCGGCTTGTTGTCCGCCGGGGGCTTCGAGTGCAGCGGCCACTTGGCGCACAGCGCTGGCGGTCGCCTCGGCAACTGTCGTGAGTGCAGTGGCTTCGCCCTGTGCCTTGTTGATGGCGGCTTGTTTTTGTCCCTCCGATGCCAAGATGGCGGCCTGACGCTCGCCGTCGGCCATGTTGATTTCCTGTTGACGCACACCTTCTGATTTCGCGATTAACGCGCGCTTTTCACGCTCGGCGGTGATCTGCGCCTGCATCGAGCGGAGTATCGATTCAGGTGGCGTGAGGCTCTTGATTTCATAGCGTAATACTTTCACGCCCCAAGTGCGGCCAGCTTCATCGAGCACGCTGACGAGCTTGTGATTGATCTCGTCGCGGCTCTCGAATGTTTTATCCAATTCCATCTTGCCGACCTCGCTACGAAGCGTCGTCTGCGCGAGTTGCGAAATCGCGGCCAGATAATCGCTGGAACCATAGCTCGCGAGCTTGGGATCAACAATTTGATAGTAAATAACGCCGTCCACCGCGAGCTGGGTGTTGTCGCGGGTGATACACACTTGCTCGGGAATATCGTGCGGTGTCTCTTTCAAAATATGCCGATACGCCACGCGGTCAAAAAACGGCACGATTACGTTTAGGCCCGGCTCCAGCACTGAATGAAATTTACCTAGCCGCTCGACCACCCACGCGCTTTGCTGCGGCACAATGCGCACGCCTTCAATCACAAAAACAATCACGGCTGCCAGAAAGAAAAATGGCACCGCGTAAGCGCGCGTTTCGGGCAAATACGCGATCATGGCAGTGGCAATGATGATGCCGATAATTTTAGGGATCACGGTGTTCTCCGATTAAATATTTTTGTAACGATTGGAATTCTAAGGTTTTGCGCCGATGTAAAACACGCCGTTTTCTTGTCCACAAATGTAGAGCACATCGCTTAATGTTGGCGACCTAGCCAAACCACTCGGATCACTCGAACCATTTGTGCCATTTGTCCCGCTTGTGCCGGCCACAATCTGCGCGTCCCACGAGCTGCCGCGATATTTTATTCGCGCCGTGCCTGCCGCCTGATCCACCCATGATTCGATCACGACAGCCTGGCCAAGATCGAGGTTGTTAGATGCTGCCTCCGATTTGGGACGCTTACTCCACCAGCGGCGCACGGCGTAAATGCCTATTAACGCCACCGCTGCCGCCGCCATTGCCTGAACCCAAAAGTCTGCGCCTAAATAGGCCACAAACGCGGCTGCCAGCGCCGCGATGCCGAGCACCAGCAGGTAAAACGTACCGGATAAAAGTTCTGCAATAACAAGAACGAATCCTGCAATTGCCCACAAAAGGTAAGTTGACATGGTGCTCGCTCCTCATTGATTACCGGCTAGCGCTGCCGCAGATATTTCTATATTTCCTTACCACTATGACATGCCGATGATTCACAGGCGCAGTCCACTACTATCTTATGATGCATAGATGGTGCCCCCATTGAAAAAATCAACGAAGCCCGTCCACGAGATTACGCTCAAAACGTTATACGAAATTGGGATTGTGAAAACTGAACTACGATGCACATCGCGTACTCGAACACGTGTCCAAAGGCATCAAGGAGTGTGACGTGCAAAAGACGTTAAAGAATTTAGTGCTGACGCATTTTCTGGCGATCGCGGCCACCGCGATGCTAGACAACGCTTCCGCCGCCAACCAAGCCACCGAAATGGCGCCGCTAGCGCCCGGCCCTTATCCCGTCGCGTGCTCAAACATCGCGCAAGACCCCGCCAAAATTGCGCAACTGGGCGGCCAGGCATCGGACTATTGGGAGGGCAACGATCACTACATCACGCAAATCTTAGCCGAGCCGGATGAGGTACCCACTACCGTTGTGCGCGTGCCGAACGACAATAATTTTTATCCGCAAACCTCAAATAAGGATCTGACGTTCACCGTTCTGGTTTGCTATCCCACCACCGCTGACAACAAACGCGCGGATTACGCGCTGCCTGATGGCCAATTGGTGCCAAAAATGCAGCGTACTGGCGACAAGCCGCCGCTGCCGCTGAACACAAACGCAATGCCAATGAGCGGCTTGGTGGGATCCCCAATAGGGGCGCAACGAAGCGCCCGGTTGCCACTGCTGGTGTTTTCACACGGTTTGGGTTCAAGCCCACTGGACAGTAAGTCAGTCGATTTTTTAGTCAAACTCGCGGCCTATGGCTACATTGTCGCGGCCCCGTTTCACGGTGATTCGCGGTTTTCAAAAATCCACCTTGACGGTTTGAGTGACGTGCTTTACGTCATCCGTAATTTCGATTATTTTGTTGAGCTACAAGCGCTGCGCCCACTCTCGATCAAGGCAACGGTGGACACGATGTTGGCGCATCCCGATTTCGGCCCGCGCATCAACGCGGATCAAATTGGCGGGATTGGCGGCAGCATGGGCGGGGCGACCATGACGTGGCTGGCTGGCGCCTACCTGACCACCAGCTACCCGAGCCTCAGCGCGCGGCCCACGGTGCAGGATCCCAGAATCAAAGCAATGGTCGGCTATGTGCCCTACGCTGGCCAGCGCCTGCTACCGGCTTACGGAAACGATAACGCCACTGCCGAACAAGTGAAAACGCCGTATCTCGCCATTGGCGGTACGGCCGACACCACCGCGCCGATTTATTTAATGGAACAGGCGATGAATAAATTTCAGGCGTCGCGTTATTTTGTTGCCTTGACGGATGTCACGCACGGCTACGAAACCCGCTACGCCAATGATGTGTTCGGCTGGTCGGTCACGTTTTTTGATGCCTACTTGCGCGGCAATGCCAGCGCCATGAATAAGCTCACTCGAACCCGCAATATTCAGGGCGGCATTGATGACCAAATGCATATCGATTACACCGCACCGACCGCGCTGTGGACTGGGGCTGCTACTGTGGAAGAAACCTTTAACAGCCAGGTTGGCCGAGAAGTTCTGGGTATCACCGATGCGAGCGGTATATTGACGCCGATTACCGCTGCAGCCCTCGGCACGCAAAAAACTCGCAACGCATTTCGAGTAGTGCGCAGCCCAAGCCGTCCGTTTCCGCTGGGCGCAACCGCTACCGCATCGTCTCTCGCAGCCGTCTGTGTTTTTTCTGGTGCGGGTTCAGGTGTTGGCGGCGCTGGTGTAGCCACCACGACAACACTGCTGACGCTGGATAGCGCCGAATGCGCGCAACTCAAAACCGGCAACCGCTGGCAATTTCGCGGCACACCGTTTTATCTTTTCCAAGCCACGAATGG
>JANYGV010000177.1 GCA_025359285.1 Burkholderiales bacterium | reverse complement strand
CAAGGCCACCAGGAACAATAAATTGGCGGCGAGCGACAGCACAGAAACCACACCAAACAGCATGTAATACGCAATCATGAACACCGTGATGAGCGCAAAGCCAAAAAAGAGGGAATTTTTACCTTTCTCGATATTTTCCGCGCCCAGGCTCGGGCCAATCGTGCGCTCTTCAATAATTTCCATTGGGGCCGCGAGTGCGCCTGCACGCAATAGAAGAGCGAGATTTTTGGCCTCGTTGGTATTGGCCATGCCCGTAATTTGGAACTGCGGTCCAAACTCGCCCTGAATTGTTGGCCAAGTCAGCACTTCAGGCTTGCCCTTTTCAATCATGATCATCGCCATATGTTTTTTCAGATTCTCACGCGTGGTTTGCAGCATCGCGCGGCCACCGGCTGCGTCCAGGCGGACGTTCACCGTTGGCTGCCCAGTGGTCGAATCAAACCCGGGTTGGGCATCCGTGACTTTGTCGCCGGTAATCACGACCTGCTTTTTAACCAGAACCACTTCGTTTCGGGAGCTAATCATCTTATCAAGACCAAACGGGGCGGGCGAATTGCGGTATTGCTCGAACCCCGCAATATCATCATCGACCATGCGCAGCTCCAGCGATGCGGTACGACCAATTACATCCTTGGCACGAGCAGGATCTTGTACGCCGGCGAGCTGGATCAAAATCCGGTCATCGCCCGAACGCTGAACAATCGGCTCCGAGACACCCAGTTCGTTCACGCGTTTACGAAGCGCGGTCATATTCTGCTCAATCGCCGATTCGCGCAGCTTGGCGATGGTTTCGGGCTTCATCACCGCAGTTAAGACTGTTTCTTCGCCGACCACGGAATCACGCAGCGCCAGCTCGGGAGCCATGGATTCGATTTCTTTTTTGGCTTTTGCAAACTCGGCAGGTTCTTTGAATTTTACCGTGGTGCTGTCTCCTACACGGGCGATTCCGGTGTGATAGATTTTTTTATCGCGAAGCACAGTGCGAATGTCGCCGGTGTAACGATCCACCGCTTTATCAACCGCCGCCTTCATATCCACTTGCATCAAAAAATGCACGCCGCCGCGCAAATCGAGGCCCAAGTACATGGGATGCGAACCGATTTTGCCCAACCACGCGGGCGAATTTGAGACCAATTGCAACGCGACCACATAGCCATCACCCAATTTCGCCTGTAATGCATCGCGGCCTTTTAGCTGCGAATCGGCATCCGCAAATTTGACGAGCAGTGATTCGCCTTCAATCGCCACTGAGTCGGACGCAAGACTGGCGGTTTTTAGCGTTTCTTGTACTTGCGTTTGCAGCGCTGCGTCGGCTTTATTAGCGCGCAGGCCCGAGACCTGAAGCGCGGGCACCTGACCGAAAAAATTCGGTAATGTGTAAAGAAAGGCGACCACCAGAGCGACCACGATGACGGCGTATTTCCAGGCAGGATATTTATTCATGAAAACCTCAAAAACTTTCGCCGCGAATTATTAATAAAGCGCGCGCTTGGCTGAACTGCATGGATGGGATGGTGTAGTGGATTGAGTCCGCTCAATACTTGCGAGTCGGGGCGGGCAAAATAGCAGTTAAAAAAATCTCGCTCGCCCGCCGCTGCAAACCCTTAAATCGTTACTTGGTAACGTCGTTAAACGTACCCTTTGGAAGCAAGATGCTAACCACGCCCTTTTGCATGTGGATGACTTTGCCATCACCGGTTTCGAGACCAATATAGCCATCATTGATTTTCACAATTTTGCCGATGATGCCCATGGCGATCACTTCATCGCCTTTTTGCAGCGCTTCGATCATGCTTTTCTGTTCTTTGCCTTTTTTCATCTGTGGGCGAATCATCAGAAAATACAACAGCGCGAACATCAAAATGATGGGCAGCATGCCGATCAAGGTACCTTCAGGGCCCGCCGCAGTAGCGGTTTGAGCAAATGCAGAACTAATCATGAAACGGTTCTCCGAGTGGCATTACGATAAGTAGGTGATATGTGAATTGGTGGCACCATCACCAAAAACAAGCTAGAGCGGGCGTTAAGCGTTGATTTTGTGATGGTTTTACGATTTGCAAGCCCTTAAGACTTAGACCTTAAGTCATGATCGGTAAGCCGCAAACGCCAAGGCATGAAGCTCAAAACTTCAACAATCAAAGCAACCCAAAATTATACCATTCCGACCAAAGATTCACCCGTCGGCTTTTCCTGCGACTGCTGGCGGTTGGCACGAAATTTATCGACAAACGCCGTAAATTGGCCAGCCTCGATGGCATCGCGCATTTCTTGCATTAATTCTTGATAATAAAAAAGGTTGTGGATGGTATTAAGCCGCGCACCCAGAATTTCTTGCGTTTTTTGCAAATGATGCAAATAAGCGCGGGTAAAGTTTTGGCATGTATAACACCCGCAGGCTTCATCGAGGGCTCGAGTGTCGTCACGGTGCATCGCATTGCGTATTTTTACGTCGCCGAATCGCGTAAACAACCAGCCATTGCGGGCGTTACGGGTCGGCATCACACAGTCAAACATGTCTACGCCATGGCCCACCGCATCGACCAGATCTTCCGGCGTGCCGACCCCCATAAGATAGCGCGGCTGGTCAGCAGGCAGCTTGGGCGCGGTGTGGGCGAGAATGCGCAGCATGTCTTCCTTGGGCTCGCCTACCGACAATCCGCCAATGGCATAGCCATGAAAACCAATATCGACTAAGGCTGCCAGCGATTCATCGCGCAGGCTTTCGTGCATGCCACCCTGAACAATCCCGAATAGCGCATTGGTATTGTGCAGGCGAGTGAATTCGCGCTTGCAGCGCTGCGCCCAGCGCAGTGACAGTCGCATCGATTCCGCCGCGACTGGAATGGTGGCGGGGTGAGCCGTGCATTCATCAAAAATCATCACCACGTCAGAATTCAGCACGTGCTGAATACGCATTGATTCTTCCGGTGATAAAAAACATTTATCGCCGTTCACGGGTGACTGGAAGGCGACGCCCTCTTCCGAAATTTTGCGTAGTTCGCCCAGACTCCACACCTGGAACCCGCCCGAATCGGTCAAAATTGGTTTGTTCCATCCCATAAAGCGATGTAAGCCGCCATGTTTCTCCACCACATCCAGCCCAGGACGCAGCCACAGATGGAAAGTGTTGCCCAACACGATCTGCGCGCCAATCTCGTTTAGCTCCAGCGGACTCATGGCTTTTACGGTGCCATATGTACCCACCGGCATGAATACGGGCGTCTCGACGGTGCCGTGATTGAGCGTCATGCGGCCGCGCCTGGCGCGGCCATCGGTTGTCAACAATTGAAACTTCATTTGCAGCCCTGTGCTCAGTTAAAGAATGCGCGAGCATAATCGTTTGTGACCGGATTGCCAAATACACAGCTTCATGTGAACAAAAAGATGCCCGTAGCAGCACAAATGAGCATGCGCGAGTGCTGGCCAGCTACTAAATACGGGCAGATCGTCGTAGAATATTTCGTACAACCTTGTCGCATTTTCCTACAAGCTCAGCAACGCGCACCTTCTCAATTTATTCCTATCCATGTACCGTAAAGTTAAATCAGTTGACCTCAGAATCGGAATGTTCGTTGCTGACCTTGACCGGCCATGGATTGACACGCCGTTCTTGCTACAAGGGTTCCTGATCGACGACCAGGATTTGCTGACGCAAATCGAGGGTTGTTGCGGATGGGTGATGATTGATCCGCAGCGCTCAACGGGCAATGCTTACGAGGCGCTGCCGGTCACAAAACCGCTGGAGCGCCGCGACGTGAGTGGGTCGCCTAAAGTAGTCATTACTAAAATCGCCGCACCTGCCACCGGTCCCGACACGGGTGGCGGCCCTAATACGGATTCGCCGCGCCATTCTGCGCAAAATCGAACTTCATCCAATAAAGCCAGGGAAGCTTTGTCGCCCGCCAACGGCAAAACCAGCTTTGCTATTGCCATGCGTTCAAGCACTCAGGCCGATGCAGCAACAGACGATGCCGAGCTCGCACAGCTCAATATGAACCGTGACGCTACACGGCAAGCTAAAAATTCAAAGGGCAATGACAAGCGACGCGGATTCTTTTCTCAACTTAAAGACAGCGCGCTTTATTTATTTCAAACTCGGCAAAAAGACGATATTGATTACGACAGCATCAAAAACGAGTTAGAACCCACTGACGTTTATGTGCGCCCGTCTTTCATGCCCGAGACGATCCAGCTCACGATCTACGAGGACAAATTAACCGTTGAGGAAGAAATCGCATTTGCGCATGATGCATTCACGCGAACCAACGACCTACTCCATCGCGTATCCGAAGATATTCGCAGCGGCCATGTGCTGAAACTTGAAGATGTTGAGGCCGTGATCGACGACATGGTGGAAAGCATGGTGCGCAACCCGGATGCGATGATGTGGGTGGCGCGTTTGCGTGAACAGGACTCGGCCACGTATGGCCATAGCCTAAGCGTGGCGGTGAATTTGGTTGCGTTTGGTCGCCACCTCGGTTATCCCAAAGAAGGCCTCTCTCATTTGGGCCTGCTCGGGATGTTGCTCGATATTGGCAAAATGAAAATTCCGAACGAGTTGTTGGAAAAGCATGAACGGCTCACACCCGCCGAATTTAATCTGGTGAAAAAGCATGTCCAGTTCGGCCTCGATATTCTGCATAAAACACCGAATATCCACGCCGACGTGATGGATGGGATTGCGCAGCACCATGAACGCATGAATGGTCAGGGCTATCCATTCGGTTTGGCGGGCGACAAGATCACTGTTTTTGGCCGCATGGCCGGTATTGCCGATAGCTACGCGGCCATGACGCAGCAGCGAAATTACGCGGAAACTGCCTCACCTCATGAAGCACTGCAAACCATGTCCAGCTTCGCGGGTAGCCAGTTTCATGCAGAAATGCTGGAGCAATTTATCCAGTCGATCGGCGCATTTCCGGTCGGCAGTCTGGTCGAGCTTTCCACCGGTGAAGTGGCGATTGTGGCGACCCATAACAAGTTAAAACGTTTGAAGCCCAAGGTGATGATTATCACGGAGGCGGATAAAACCGTGCGTAAATTTCCGACCACCACCGACCTGCTCTACGATGTATCCGAGAAACCGATTTACATCCGCCGCGGCCTGGCACCCAACGCATTTGGTCTTGATGTAAGCGAATTTTATTTGCAATGACGGATTAAATATTGATGCCACCTGACGCGAATATCAGCACCAATCCCGGCCGGAAAATCGTCCGGACGAGCGACAACTCGCACGAGCTGGCGCGCGATCAGCTCAAGCAGACGATCGCCAACGCAATCGACCACGCGCGTATGTCGCAGCGATTCGTTGCCGTGCTAATGGTGTCGCTGGCGCGCCCTGACAAGCTGGAGGCGCTGTTGGGCGTGCCCACGGCGGATGTGATGCGGCGCGCCTTGAAACGTCTGCCCGCGATCCTGCGGCCGGCTGATCGCTTTATCCAAATATCGGATGAAAAAATTTGCCTGATATTGCCGAATTTGAAAACCAGCACCCAGGCATGGCTCGCGGCAAATAAAATTCGCCAAACGCTCGAGCCGCCGTTCAGTTTTGACAACAGCATGATCGTGGTTCGTCCGGTTATCGGCGTCGCCTGCTTTCCTGAGCACGCCAAATTCGCCGAACAGCTGATCGTCAACGCAGATATCGCCAACGTCATTGCCAGCAGCCGCGATCTCGCGCTGCATATTTTTCAAAATGAAGACAGCCGCGATCTTGATGTTTATTCTGGCCTCGAAGCCATGTTGCGCGATGCGCTGCGCGCCAATCTGCTCGAAGTCCACTATCAGCCGCAGATCGCGCTTAAGACCGGCCGCTGCATGGGACTTGAGGCGCTACTCCGCTGGGATGTGCCCGAACGCGGCTGGGTCAACCCGTCCGCTATCGTGCGAGTGGCCGAAGCCAATGGCATGATCAATCCGCTCACCAGTTGGGTTATGAATACTGTTTTTCGTAACCAAAGCGAGTGGAAACGCGACGGTATCGAGATCGATGTGAGCGTCAATTTATCCACTGTATCGCTGGGCGAGAATGAACTTCCAGAAATTGTTGAGCAGTGTCTGGGCACATGGCAAACCGTGCCCTCGACTGTTACGCTCGAAATCACCGAAAGTGCCACCATCGGCGATATGGATCAGTCGCTGCTGGTACTCAACCGTCTGAAAGAAAAGGGTTTGCGTTTATCAGTCGATGATTTTGGCACCGGCCACGCGTCACTATCGTATGTTAAGCGCTTCCCGCTTGATGAATTGAAGATCGACAAATCGTTCGTGCAACACATGCGCGCCTCGAAAGGTGATCAACAAATCGTGCGCTCAGTCATCGATCTGGCGCACAATTTTGAGCTGTCGGTTGTCGCCGAAGGCGTCGAGGATGAGGCCACCTATAACGATTTAAAGAAACTCGGCTGCGATGTGGCGCAAGGTTTTCATATCAGCAGCGCCATACCAGAGCCCGATGTGCGCGCATGGCTGCGCAACCGCAGCAAGTGATTATCAATAAGTGAAAATTTAATTAAGACATTAACTGAACATGCCCGAAGGTCCTGAAATAAAGCGTTCCGCAGACGAGCTTTCGGCGGCAATTCTGGGTAAGCGAGCGTGGCTGGTCGAATTTGCATTTCCTCACTTGGCCGCACACGCGCCGGCCATGCGTGAGCAAATCATCACCCGAGTCGAGCCGCGCGGAAAAGCGATGCTGACCCACTTTGGTCATGGCCAGACAATCTATAGCCACAATCAACTTTACGGCCAGTGGAGAATTCTGGCGCGCGGTCAGGCACCGCAATCTGGTTTGCAAGTCCGTCTGGCGATCCATACCGATGACTCGGTCGCGGTGCTTTATAGCGCATCTGACATTTCGGTGTGGCCCGCTGATCGCGTTGCGCAACATCCCTACATCACCAAACTTGGCGTGGAATTATTAGCGGAATCTACCCGCGTAGCCGACGTGCTGGCGCAAGTAAATGATCCCCGCTTTGCACGTAAAAGTCTGGCTGCGCTGCTTTTGGATCAGGGGTTTCTGGCCGGCATTGGCAATTATTTACGCAGCGATATTTTATTTGTCGCGCGCATCCATCCGCATGCGCGCCTTATCGATTTAAATGCCGCTCAGCGCCGCAGTCTGGCTTCGGCGGCATTTGAATTAACCCATCAGTCCTACCAAACACACGGGATTACCAACGACTTGGCGATTGTCAGCAAACTCAAAAAGCAGGGTTTGTCGTTCGGTCGCTATCGGCATTGGGTGTTTGATCGCGACCACGAAAACTGTCACGTTTGTAGCGGCGCTATCGAGCGAATTGATGTTTCCGGGCGCGGCTTGTATTGGTGTGCACACTGTCAGCGCAACTAGGCCCAGCAGCGGGCAGAGCACTTATTCATTGTGCGCTGCAACATGACATTTTGTGGCCATCAGCGTAACGTTAGAGTGCCTGTTTCAAAAATATAGTGCCGCCTTAAAAGTAACATCATGCCGGGCACAAAATCGAGCATCGGTTTGTCGTCTGGCGCTTCACGCGTTTTTTATTAAAGTAGTTTATCTACCCATCTTTGTCTTAGGCTATTCTGCCGAAATTCGAACGCCATCAACGAAAGGCATTCATCGTGACAAAACTAAACGTTAACGGCAAAGCCGTTTCCATCGACGCGACACCCGACACGCCGTTGCTGTGGGCGCTGCGCGATCATTTAAAGCTGAACGGTACCAAATACGGCTGCGGAATGGCCCTGTGCGGCGCATGTACGGTGCATCTGAACGGCGAACCGATCCGCTCGTGTTCAACCCCGCTGTCGGCCTGTGCGGGCAAAAATATTACAACCATCGAGGGCATTTCAGCTAAAGGTTTGCATCCCGTGCAAAAAGCCTGGATCGCGCTCGACGTGCCGCAATGCGGCTACTGCCAGTCCGGACAAATCATGTCGGCGGTGGCGCTATTGAACAAGAATAAACAACCCAGCGATGCCGATATTGATGCAGCCATGAGCGGCAATGTATGTCGATGCGGCACCTATCAACGCATCCGTGCCGCGATCCATCAAGCGGCCGGGCAGACCCACACCGTTGCCCAGAAAAGCGAGGCCTAAGATGAAAACCATCGTCAACAATTCAAGCCGTCGCCAATTTCTACAGTCCAGCGCCGCACTTTCTTCAACCATGGTCGGCGGACTGGTGATCGGCATCACGGTATCCGCGCCCGCCTTGGCCAAAGCCGCCGCGGGTGCTACCACGAGTACCACCGCAAGCGCGGTCAAAACTTCCCAGCCAAACGCGTGGGTAAAAATTGGCTCCGACAACAAGGTCACGATTATTTGCCATCGCGTCGAAATGGGGCAAGGCACTTATACGTCCATGCCGATGCTGGTCGCCGAAGAGCTGGAAGTCGATTTCAATGCAATCAATGTTGAGCTCGCTCCCGCCAATCCGGTTTATATCAACGCGTTGTTGGGCGGCCAGCTTACCGGCGGCTCGACTAGCGTGCGCGATGCCTGGGAAGGTTTGCGCGTGGCGGGCGCTCAGGCACGCATGATGCTGGTTTCTGCGGCCGCCGCCGAGTGGAAAATTCCTGAAAGTGACTGCCGCGCCGAGATGGGCCAGGTCATCGCGAAGGACGGCAAAAAAATGTCCTACGGCCAGCTCGCTGAAAAAGCAGCCGCCCTGCCGATGCCAAAAAACCCCGTACTGAAAGAGCCAAAAGCATTCAAGATCGTGGGCAAACCCATGAAGCGTTTGGACACGCCCGCCAAGGTCACCGGCAAGGCGCAATTTGGTCTGGATGTTGAATTGCCGGGCATGCTAATCGCCTCGCTCGCACAATGTCCCGTGCTCGGCGGCAAGCCCGTGACCGTGGACGATGCGAAGGCCAAATCGATGCCCGGCGTTAAAGCGGTGGTCAAAATTGATGATGGCGTGGCGGTGGTTGCGGACAGCTTTTGGCAGGCGAAAACCGCGCGTGACGCCCTGAACATTACCTGGGACAACGGCGCTGGGGCGAAGCTTTCAAGCGCGTCCATTTCGCAAGGCTTGAAAGACACGCTCAGCAAACCCGCCGCGTCAGTCAAGAAAACCGGTGACGCCGAAACAGCGATTGCCGGGGCCGCCAAAAAAATCGAAGCCAGCTATGAATTACCGTTTTTGGCACATGCGACGATGGAACCCATGAATTTTACGGCTGACGTCAGAAGCGACGGCTGCGATCTTTACGGGCCCACTCAATTTCCGCAATTGGCGGAGGGCGTGGCCATGCAAATCACCGGTTTTCCAAAAGAGAAAGTCAATGTCCACACCACGTTTTTAGGCGGTGGATTTGGTCGCCGGATTGATGTCGATTTCATCGTGCAAGCCGTGCAAATTTCCAAAGCGGTCGGCAAGCCGGTCAAGCTCATCTGGACCCGCGAAGACGATATGGCGCACGATTTTTATCGTCCCGTCAGCCTGAATACTTTATCCGCGGGGTTGGATGCTGCTGGTAAACCTGTCGGCATGAAATTCCGCGTCACATCGCCATCAGTGACGGCGCGTTTGTTTCCACCAGTTGTCAAAGACGGGCTCGATCCATTCATGACCGAAGCATCCGTTACGCCTTACAACATTGCCAATATGACTGTTGAGACGAGCATTCAGGACACCGGCGTGCGCGTCGGCTATTGGCGCTCGGTATCGCATGCCATGAATGCTTTTTCCAATGAAAGTTTTACCGACGAAATGGCGCTGGCGGCAAACAAAGACCCGCTGGAATTTCGTATGTCACTGTTAGAGGGTGCCGAGAATGCGCGTTATCGAAATGTCTTGAAAATCGCTACCGACAAAGCTGGCTACAAAGCGGGTGGCAAGCTCGGCAACGGGCGCTTTCAGGGTATTGCGATTATGGAGGGTTACGGCACCTATGTCGCACAGGTGGCGGAAATATCGGTGATCAAAGGCACCCCGAAAGTCCACCGCATGACGCTCGCCGTCGACTGCGGCATGATGGTGAATCCTGACATCGTCAAAGCGCAGATTGAATCCAGCGTGGTGTTCGGCTTATCCGCCGCGCTGCTTTCGAAAATCACCTTCAAAGACGGCCAGGTGGAACAATCCAATTTCCACAATTACCCGGTGCTGCGGATGAGCGACATGCCACAAGTCGATGTGCATCTGGTGGCGTCCAGCGAAAAACCCGGCGGCATCGGCGA
>JANYGV010000170.1 GCA_025359285.1 Burkholderiales bacterium | reverse complement strand
GAGCGTGCAATATTGATCCACGCCGCGAATGATTTTCCGGTTCGCTCCTGCAGATTCACGCGCATTTTCGCTAAGGCGTCGTCAACGGTACTCATCTGAATTCCTTCAATGTTATTCGTTCAGTACAGCGCGGCTGCGCTGCTGTGCTTTAATATTGCTGCAAAAATATCATCGCCGTAGGGTGAAGTAAGTTGGTAACTAAGCTGATAAATAAGTTGGTAAGGAAACTGCCAACGCGGCAGTCAAATTTTTCCACGACCACGATCAAAAATGGAGCTGCATACGACATGAAACGTACCCTGAAATGGTTGGCCCTCTTGCTGCTTGGACTATTGATGATCGCTGCGGCATTAGCGGCACACACATGGTATTCCAAACCGCTAATGATCGGCTGGTTTTATAACCGCGTTTTTATGCAGTTCGCGATTGATAACCCTGAGTTGTTGACGCAATTAAGAATTCTGGAACAAGTCGGCATTCGTTCGCACAATGCCAAGCTGAGTGATTCATCAATTGCGCACGAGAATGAGGTGTTCGCCAAGCTGATGGCTGATGAAGCGACGCTGCGGAGTTATGACGCCAGCGATTTCAAAGGTCAGGACAAAATTTCATACGATATTCTGGCGTATTTTTTAGGTAATCAAGTGCGAGGCGGCCCTTGGCGTTTTCACAATCATCCGGTAAATCAGCTGTTTGGGGTGCAGAGTGAATTACCGAATTTGATGACGCAGGCGCAGCAAGTCAACGACGCCAAAGATGCGGAAAACTATATTGCCCGGCTCGGCGAATTCCCGCGCAAGATGGAGCAGGTGATTGAGAGCGTGAAATTCCGCGAATCAAAGGGCATTATTCCGCCGAAATTCGCCGTTGAAAAAGTGATTGACCAGGTGCAGGGTTTTATTGCGCCGGGTGCTGCGGGCAATCCCATCACGATCAGTTTCAAGGAAAAAATCGGCAAGATTCCCGCCGATAAAATGGATGACGCGACCCGCAGAGCATTGATCGGGCGAGTGGAGCAGGCGGTGAGTAGCAGCGTGTTGCCCGCCTACAATCAGCTCAATACTTACCTGGAGACACTGCGGCCCAAAGCGTTAAGAAATGATGGCGTATGGGCGCTGCCGGATGGCGACAAATACTACCAATATGCGATCGAATCCAACACCACCACGACGATGAAAGCGGATGAAATTCATCAAATTGGTTTGAAAGAAGTAGATCGAATTGGCGTTGAGATGGATCGGATTTTGGTTGAGTCTGGCTACACCGAAGGTAGCCGCGCCGAACGTATGCAAAAACTGGCCAAGTCGGCCGAGCAGCTCTATGCAGATACGGATGATGGCCGCGCGCAAATTCTGAAAGATTACCAAGCGATCATTGACGAGGTTATTGCGGGACTGGATAAAAGTTTTGCCACCAAACCCAAGGCCGTGGTGGAGGTAAAACGCGTGCCGGTATTTACCGAAAAAACAGCGCCGGGCGCGTACTACAACCCGCCGCCGATGGATAACTCCAAGCCAGGCGCTTTCTTCGCCAACCTGCGCGATGTGGCCGAGACGCCAAAATTTGGCATGCGCACGCTTGCCTACCACGAGGCCGTACCGGGTCATCACATGCAGATTGCGATTGCGCAAGAATTGAAAGGCCTACCAGTCTTCCGCGGCATTGTGCCGTTTACCGCATACGCTGAAGGCTGGGCGCTCTATGCGGAGCGGCTCGCGTGGGAAACCGGCTATGAGAAAAACCCGCTCGATAATTTAGGCCGATTACAGGCGGAGATGTTTCGCGCGGTGCGTCTGGTCGTGGATACCGGTATGCACTCAAAACGCTGGACACGTGAACAAGCGATTGCCTACATGGTGGCCAATACCGGGATGGCGGAAGGCGAAGTAGTGACCGAGATTGAACGCTACTTGGTCATGCCGGGCCAGGCGCTCGCTTACAAAGTGGGTATGTTGAAAATTCTGGAACTTCGCGAGCGTGCTAAGACCGCACTGGGCGCTAAATTTGATCTTCGCGAATTCCACGACGCGGTGCTTAAAAACGGCTCCATGCCGATGTCAGTTTTAGACAACGTGGTGGATGCCTATATTGCCCAGAGTCTCGCCCAAAATGTCGAGCAGAAAAAGATGGCAGACAAGGCGGCATAAATCGTCAGCGGACAAATCAGGCCAGCAATATTTTTGATGAAAAGCGCTGTGTAATCCACCGCGAAATCGCCTCTACTTCATCCGCACATACCGAATGTTGCATCGGATATTCGCGCCACTCAACCTGATAATTGTGTTGGGTGAGCGCGTCGCGTGATGATCTCGCCAGCGCCAGCGGCACAATCGGATCCTGGGTGCCATGCGCCATCAAAATTGGGATATTCGCGTTGACGATTGTTTTTTCTTTCGCCAGTGAATCCCCGA
The DNA here is from genome assembly GCA_025359285.1 of Burkholderiales bacterium. GTDB lineage: Bacteria > Pseudomonadota > Gammaproteobacteria > Burkholderiales > Usitatibacteraceae > UKL13-2. The sequence goes on along the minus strand of JANYGV010000170.1, from coordinate 33,809 downwards.
GCGTCAGGTAGGTTGACAGCGCCATGATGCCGCCGAGTTCATGCGGGCTGCGCAACCCCGCTTGCAACGCAACCGCGCCGCCCTGAGAAAAGCCCGCCAGTATGATTTTATCGGACACGATGCCGCGATCGAGCTCTCGCGCAATCAGTTTATCAATTGCCGCTTGCGATTCACGCACACCGATTTCATCTGGCTTGCGGGCAATATCCTGCATCGAAATATCGTACCAGCCCGGCATCACCTGACCGTTGTTGATGGTGATAGGGCGCATCGGCGCCTGCGGGAAAATGAATCGTAATGGCAACGTTTCAGCCAGACTCAACTCTTTCACAATGGGCACAAAATCCCAGCAGTCAGCGCCGAGTCCATGCATCCAAATGACAGAACCTTTGGGGTTTGCGCCAGTGACGAGTTCGATATGTTGAATGAAGGTGGTCATGTTGTTCAGATCCAAATTTAAATTTTTAATGTGCGCGCTAAGTTTTACTCTAACGCTAGCACTGGTGCGGCTTTCTAGACATTTAATGCCTAAACGCCGCGCTAATGCTAGGCTTTAGAAATTAAAGTACGGCAGGACGGATCGCAGATTTTGGCCGAAACGCCTTGATGACATCATCATTGGTTTCCAGATAAGGCCCGCCAATCAAATCCACGCAGTACGGCACTGCGGCAAAAATTCCTACTTCCAGCGGCTTGCCATCAGCACCTTTCAAGCCCTCTAAGGTTTCTTTGATCGCCTTTGGCTGTCCCGGCAAATTGATGACGAGCGACTGTTTACGAATCACCGCGACCTGGCGCGACAAAATCGCCGTGGGAACGAAACGCAGCGATATCTGCCGCATACGCTCGCCAAAACCATCCATGACCCGATCAGCGATGGCTAGCGTGGCATCTGGCGTCACATCGCGCGGCGCGGGGCCTGTGCCACCGGTCGTCAACACCACTGCACAGCCCTCGATATCAACAAATTCTTTGAGCGTGGTTTCAATCAGCGCTTGTTCGTCGGGAATCACACGGCTAACGATGGTCAGTGGATTCTTCAGCGCGCCGTTCAGCCATGACTCAAGCGCGGGCAGGCCTTCATCCTGATAAATGCCTTTTGAAGCGCGATCGCTAATCGATATCAGCCCAATTTTTACGAGATCAGTCATCAGTATTCCGGCGGATGTTGCTCGCGTTCAAACTGGTTGACGATGTGTTTATGCAGCGTTTGGTAAAGCAAGCGGAAATTTTTCGGTGGGCGCTGTTTGGCGTGATCGTCTTTTGCATCTACGAGATACTTTTCAAGTATGGCCTGCTCGGCCTCGGGGAACTCGCGTACAAACGCAGCGATTGAGGTCGCATCGGCCAACATCCGTTCCCGCCAACGCTCCGCCAAATGATGTTGCGCGGTTTGCTTTTGATTCGGCGCTTTAAGCGCTTGCAGTTGAACCAAGATTGGCGCGGGATCGACTTCGCGCATCAAGCGGCCGATATATTGCATTTGGCGCTTGTTACCCCCATGTTTGCTACCGGGGATGCGTTTTGCATCGAGAACCGCAACCCGCAGCTCATCCGGCAAATCGAGTTTGGCGATAACGTCGGTCGAGAGAAGCACCAATTCCGCACCGACGGATTGTAAAGCCAGCATGTTCCGTTTTTTCTGGCTTTTGCTGATAGAATTTTCAGCGTCGTCGAGTGTGTCATCGTTGTCGATATCATCTTTTGAACGCGCCAGATTCTCAATCGCTTTCGTTTTCTGTGTTGTTTTATTCCGCACTGTTTTTCCGCGTATCTTTAGGTTTGTTTTCTGTCATTTCCCCACTATTTTACCCTACGCTGGATATCCGCCTGTGACCCAAATTGCCAATCAAAATATTAAATCAACACCGCATCAAAGCGCTGTGAATAAAGATTCGCTGAGCGACCTCGCCGCTTTTGCGTTAGAACGTGCCAAAGCACTCGGCGCGACCGCAGCCGATGTTGAGGTTTCTACCTCCGTTGGTCAATCGGTTACCGTGCGCCTAAATGAAGTTGAAACCATTGAGCACAACCGCGACAAGGGGCTCGGCATCACCGTTTATTTAGGTCAACAACGTGGGAATGCATCCACCACGGATTTTTCGCGTGCCGCCATCGAGCGCACCGTGGCCGCCGCACTGGCGATCGCCAAATACACCGCAGCCGATGAATTTGCTGGCCTTCCTGATGCACATCGACTCGCTAAAGCGCCGTATAGCAATGAAGGCTTGTATTACGCCTGGCCGCTCAGCGTCGAGGCGGCCACCGAGCTTGCAAAACGTATGGAAGCGGCGGCGTTCGCGGTGGACAAACGGATCAACAATTCGGAAGGCGCATCGGTTTCCACCTCGGAATCTGATTTTATTTACGCTAACTCGCTCGGATTTATGGGCGGCTTTCCCTCATCGCGCCACAGCGCCAGCGTGTCGGTCATTGCCGGCACCGATGATGGCATGCAGCGCGATTATTGGTACGACGTGGCGCGCTCAGGCGAAAAACTGGCAACGCCTGAAATGATTGGCCGACTGGCGGGCGAGCGTACCGTCGCACGTCTGAACGCGCGCCAGGCCACGACTTGCGAAGCGCCCGTGTTGTTTGATCCGATCATGGCCTCCGGTTTGATTGGCAGCTTTGTGGGCGCCGTGAGTGGGTCGTCGTTATATCGCAAATCGAGTTTCTTACTGGACAGCTTAGGAACCCAGGTTTTTTCGCCGCGGGTCTCAATATTTGAAGATCCGTTTGTGGTGGGCGGCTTGGCAAGCGGGCCGTTTGACAGCGAAGGGGTGGCGACCGCGGCGCGCGACATTGTCAAAGAAGGCGTGGTGAATGGCTATTTTCTGTCCACATATTCAGCGCGTAAATTGGGCATGGCGACGACCGGTAATGCGGGTGGCAATCACAACTTGATCGTGGCGCCGGGCGAGCTAGATTTCGCCGGGTTGCTCAAAAAAATGGATCGCGGTTTCGTCGTCACTGAGCTTATGGGGCAGGGCGTCAATAGCGTGACGGGGGATTACTCGCGCGGCGCAGTCGGTTTCTGGGTCGAGAGCGGTGAGATCGCCTATCCGGTGGAAGAAATTACCATTGCGGGCAATATGAAAGATATGCTGAAGGGCATCGTGGCGGTCGGTAATGACGTGCTGGCGCTCGGTTCGAAGCAGACCGGCTCAATATTAATCGATAAAATGTCGATTGCGGGCGGTGCCGAATAATCATAGGGTGCACCAGGCAAGCTTTAATTCTCAGCCGGTACGACATTCATTTTTAGTGGCAACTAATAATAAGAATGTTTTTACTGTTTTGTTAAAAAAACCAGAGGAGAAATTGAATGCAACGACGTAAATTTTTAAGCAATGCCGGGACGGCGCTCGCCGTCGGCGCAGCCAGTATTCCGGCTATCACGAGTGCGCAAACACCAGCATTACCTATTATCAAATGGCGGCTCACCTCCAGTTTTCCCAAAAGCCTGGACACCATTTTTGGCGCAGCCGACGTTATCTCCAAACGCGTTGCTGTCGCCACTGGCGGTAAATTTCAAATACAAGTGTTTGCAGCCGGTGAAATCGTGCCTGGCCCGTCCGCATTGGATGCCGTAAAGGATGGCACGGTGGAATGCTGCCATACCGCGCCGTATTATTACTTTGGGAAAGATGCCACGTTTGCGTTTGGTACTGCGCTGCCGTTCGGACTCAATGCGCGCCAGCAAAATGCATGGATGTACCACGGCGGCGGCCTTGCCCTCATGCGCGAGTTTTATAAAGACTACAACATCATTAATTTTCCGTCGGGGAACACCGGTGCGCAAATGGGCGGCTGGTTCCGAAAAGAGATTAAAACCGTGGCCGATTTGAAGGGCCTTAAAATGCGTATTGCTGGTTTGGCTGGCCGCGTATTGTCAAAGGTGGGCGTGGTGCCGCAGCAGATATCAGGTGGCGATATTTATCCTGCGCTTGAAAAAGGCACCATTGATGCCGCCGAATGGGTGGGCCCGTATGATGATGAAAAATTGGGTTTCAATAAGGTCGCTAAATATTATTACTATCCCGGCTGGTGGGAGGGCGGGCCCCAATTGGATCTGTTCGTGAACATCAAGCAGTGGGAAGCGTTGCCGCCAGAATACAAATCGATCCTGGAAAGCGCATGCGCGGAAGCCAACGTGGATATGCTGGCGAAATACGATGCGGTAAATCCCGCGGCACTGCGACGTCTGGTAGGGCAGGGCGTGCAGCTGAGGCCGTTCAGCCGCGAGATTCTGAATGCCTGCTATGCGGCGGCCAACGCGGTGTATGCAGAAGAAGCCGAGAAGAACGCAAAGTTTAAAAAAATCTATGAGCCCTGGAAAAAGTTCCGCGACGAGCAGATTCTTTGGTTCCGCGTAGCAGAGCAAAATTTTGATAGTTTTATGGCGACGGTTGATCAGGCTACTGAGAAGACGAGTGGAAAAACCAGCGGGAAACCCAGCGATAAGGCGGCCGACGTAAAAAAGTAGTCAGCAAGTCATCAGCGTTGGAGTCGCAGCAATGTTCACAAACAAAACGCCCCGATTCGGGGCGTTTTGTTTGGAGATGAGATACGCCGCTAATATAAAAATTTAGGCGGATGGATTGGCTTACTTGCCTCCTCTTAACGCTTTCTCAATGTCGTCCGCTGCTTTTTCATCCGCTGTCTTGGACTTAGCTGGGGGCAATTTAGTCCCACCATGATCCGTTTTTGCCTCAATTTTTTCATCTGCCTTGAGTATGCCCTTGGACGCATCCTTCGGCGTGTCATTGGGTTTATTATCAGACGCTGCGTTGCCTCCCAAGGACTTCATGATGGCGTCGCTGGACGATTCGGATTTGGGTGCCTCAGCTGTTGCGGGCACGGTGGGCAAGGCACCCCCAAGTGATTTCATCAGGTCCGTATTGCCGGTATCCTCGCTTTTTTGCTGTTCTGCATCGCTCGCTGCTGGCCCCAAGTTGTAATCAATTTTGCCGGGCTCGATTTTTTTGACATCATCTTTATAGACCATGACCATTTGCGGAAACGAAATGACAAGTCCGACCATGACGAGCTGGATCAATACGAAAGGGATTGCGCCCCAATAAATTTGCCCAGTCGTGACCGGCGCCGTCATTTTTTTTGTGACCCGGTCTATGTACTCTTTGGCAGGTGCCACGCTGCGAAAGTAAAACAGCGAAAAGCCGAACGGCGGATGCATGAACGACGTTTGCATATTAACTGCGAGCAGTACCCCAAACCAGATCAGATCAATGCCGAGCTTATCGGCGGCGGGGCCGAGCAGCGGCACAATGATGAATGCAAGTTCGAAATAATCGAGGAAGAACGCGAGTACAAATACCAGAACGTTTACGGCGATCAAAAAACCCGTCTGCCCGCCCGGTAATCCCACCAGTAACTCTTCAACCCAGACATGGCCGTTGACGCCGTAGAAAGCGAGGCTAAAAATCCGTGCGCCGACCAGAATGAACACCACAAACGCAGTCAATTTAGCGGTGGAATCCATGGCCTGGCGAAGCAGTTTGAAATTAAGTCGCCCGCGCATGACCGCCATAATCAGCGCGCCAGTGGCGCCCATTGCGCCGCCCGCTGTCGGGGTAGCCACACCCAGAAAAATAGTACCCAGCACCAGAAAGATCAGGGCCAGGGGCGGTACCAGTACAAACACAACCTGCTCGGCGAGCCGTGAAAGCAGGCCAAATTTGAATTGTCGATTAAGCAGCGCGGCTACAAAGGCGAGACCCATTCCTACCGAGGCCGACACCACAATGGTTTCATCAAGAGCTTTGCGCGGGTAGAAATTTGCATACAAAACAGCGACCACGACGGCAGCCGACATTACGATGGCGAGCGAGATAACGCCGCTTCGTCCCGTCTTCTCACGGAAGGTTCGTGCCTCGACCGGTAACGCGGGCACCCACGCGGGCTTGAAAAAAGCGACTCCCACGATATACAAGACGTATAAGCAGGCCAGCACCGCGCCGGGAATGAACGCGCCTGCATACATGTCGCCGACTGATTTACCCAGCTGATCGGCCATGATAATCAGCACCAAGGAGGGTGGAATAATTTGCGCCAGCGTGCCCGACGCGCAGATGACGCCCGCTGCGACCCGTCGGTCATATCCGTAACGAAGCATGATCGGCAGTGAAATCAATCCCATCGAGATGACGGATGCTGCCACCACGCCGGTGGTTGCTGCTAGCAACGCGCCAACAAAAATGACCGCGAATGCCAGCCCGCCGCGAATAGGGCCAAACAATTGACCAATAGTATCGAGCAGGTCCTCTGCCATCCCGCTTCGTTCAAGAATTAAGCCCATGAACGTAAAGAAGGGGATCGCTAATAACGTGTCATTCGACATGACTCCCCAAATGCGCTCAGGGAGCGCCTGGAACAGTGATGGCGACAACAAGCCCAGCTCAATTCCGACCAGTCCAAAAACGATGCCGCAGGCCCCGAGGGAAAATGCGACGGGGTAGCCCAACAGTAAAAAAACAAACAGCCCGATAAACATCAAGGGCGCCATGTTATGAATGATGAATTGCGTCATCTGGTTTTTGTCCTATCCTTTTCCCTGATTTTTCGTGTTGATGCTGTGTGTACGGGCTCTGGAGTGCTTCGCTCGCGCCTTAGGCACGAAGCGATTCTTTTTCGCGTGCCTCCTGAATGGCCCGCGCCAGTTCTTCTTCGGCGGTTGGCCCGTCATCGAGCGTCGGATCAGGTATCAGCCCCTGAATGATTGCGATACGTTTAATCAATTCGGAGAGACCTTGCAGCACCAGCAAGAAAAATCCGACGGGCATTAACAGTCGAGCCGGCCAAACAACTAAACCGCCAGCGTTTGATGACATTTCCTTGCTCATGTAGGCGTTTATGAACACAGGCCAAGACAGATAAAGAATAAGAATGGCCATCGGCATTAAAAAGAACAAGATGCCAAACACATCGATGTGTAGCTGTGTACGCCGCGACCAACGAGAATAAATGACGTCAATCCTGACGTGCGAGTTATGCAGCAATGCATAGCCGCCGCAAAGCAAAAAAACGGCCGAGAAAAGATACCATTGCAGTTCTAGCCATGCGTTTGAACTGTCGCCAAATATATAGAGATAAGTGGCATTGCCTGAGCTGACCAGGACAGCGACCAAGGTAAGCCAGCAGGCGAGGTGGCCGACGCGATTGTTCAGCCCGTCGATGATTTTGGAAAAATTTAGTAAGGCTCGCATGCGATTCTCCTGGGGGCAGGCCCTGTTCGATACGTTTTCGCTATTTGTTAATCACCTGTGAGCGGACCGCGAAGTTAACGCCGGGACGCCACGCACACTATTAAGCGGCCTTATTTTTAGCATATCGGGCGCATCCGGCGCGACTCATGATGTATTCCAACTAAAAATAAGGCCTTTCGCAGGTTCACATCATCCCCGACGTCTTGTAAACGTGGGGTGGTTTTGTTTTTTTACGAGCGCAGTGCTGATAGCGGGCCGTCTCGTTACTTACGCGAATTTATCATCGAAGTATAACGGGTTTCATGTTTGTCAAAGGTATCGTGTGCAGGCGATTCATGCGGATTGCTGCCGACACGAGCCTTCCGTCCTCGATGCCATTAGCGCAGAGATACCTCTACTCGACGATTGCGTTGGCGGCCCTCAATGCTGTCATCTGCGCCGTCATTATGCGGGGCAGGCTGGACTTCAGTAGGCTTAATCTTGGTCGAAATTTCGATTTGATCAACCGGCGCGCCGAGTTTCGTAAGCTCTTGTTTCACTGATTCTGCTCGGTGTTTAGCCAAACGAAGGTTCATATCGCTAGATCCGCGGGTATCTGCGAAACCCGTCAACGTCACTCGCTTTTTATCTGTTTTCAAGGCGGTAGCAACCGTTCGCAGATAGGCGCTTATCCGTAGATTCGGATGACGTTTGGCTTTTCTGATCGGAAACAATATGACAGTTGGACCATTCAGCCAGGAATCATTCGCTTGGGGACTAGGCATCGCCGCGGTACCAAAACTTACGCTGGCGAATGGAGCTATTTTCTTAGAAATTTCTGAAAAGTTGTCGTCGGTCACCAGTCCTGACATTAGTTTGATAGGTCTAGAACGTAGAGAAGGTATAGATGGCCGATTTCGATTCGGTGGTGCAAAAAGGGCCGCTGTTTTTGCCGCCCTGGCGAGGCCCAAATTAGGCGCCGGATTGCCCGCCGCGAGCTGCTCCTGCGCAGAATAAAGCCCGGTAATTTCGAGCGTTTCTCCGCGACGCAATTTCTGCAACTCGGCCTTCTTGTAAGCGGGAAATGTGCGTCCCACAATCGGCGTATCGTCAGCCCATTTAAATGTTAGCGGGTAAGATTTCGCGCGGGTGGCTGCATGCGGCTTTGCGGACGGGCTGGTGAAATTAGACGCAAAAACGGCGGAGAAAAAAAGGAGCTGTGCAGAGAGTGCAGAAATTATTAGCAGCGTTCTGAGCATTTGCAGCCTCTCGTCCGGTTCCCGAATCCTTGCTAGCGCGTCATATCGAACTCAGCTTGCGCTGCGGTATATACATACGCAAGCTGTTCATCTATCTAACGCCCCGACTTGCGAAATAATGCCGGGGTTGCCGATGGAACGCCGCCGCCAGTGCGGCGCGCTTGTGATACGTTTGTGCTCGTGCCTGACCCTGCCCCCGCCCCCGCCCCCGCTCCGCGCGCGCCCTGAGCTAGCGTGCGCTTGGCCTCGCCTAATGGCCTGCGGCCCGCATCCGCTGTGCTTCTTGGCGGGGTGCGCCCGCTGCTATTTCCGTTCCCAGCACCGTTACCGCTACTGCCGGATTTTGCGCGTCCGCTTTGACCCCGGGGTTGCCCAGGCTTGTTGCCCTGACCTCTGCCGCGCGGTTGATGGTCTTGGGAACGCAATTGAATGGGTTCAGGCTTTGCGTTTGGATCTGGCTCGAATCCAGGAATAACCACGCTCTCAACATCACGCTTAATCAAGCGCTCAATATCGTAGAACATTTTTTTCTCATCCACGCAGACCAATGAAATCGCTTCGCCGGTCGCGCCTGCACGGCCGGTACGGCCAATCCGGTGCACATAATCTTCCGGCACATTTGGAATCTCAAAATTCACGACATGCGGTAATTGGTCAATGTCGATTCCACGCGCTGCAATATCAGTCGCTACCAATACCGCGAGGTCACCCGTTTTGAATTCAGCCAACGCTTTGGTGCGGGCAGCTTGGCTCTTGTTGCCGTGAATAGCTAAGGCCGTAATGTTTGACTTGTTAAGTTGCTCAGCCAAACGATTCGCGCCGTGCTTGGTACGCGTAAACACCAACACTTGATGCCAGTTGTTTTGCTTGATGAGATGAATCAGCAGGTCTTTTTTCTTGTCGCGATCAACCGGATGCACTTTTTGCGTGATCATTTCAACGGTTGAATTGCGCCGCGCGACTTCAATGAGTGCTGGATTGTCCAGCAGGCCATCCGCCAGCTTCTTGATTTCTTCGGAAAATGTTGCCGAGAACAGCAGGTTTTGGCGCTTTTTAGGCAGAACCGCCAGCACCTTTTTAATGTCGTGAATAAAACCCATATCAAGCATTCGGTCGGCTTCGTCGAGCACCAGAATTTCGACATGAGAAAGATCTACCGTGCGCTGTTGATGATGATCCAACAGCCGACCCGGTGTGGCGACCAAAATATCGACGCCCTGACGCAGTATGGAAATTTGCGGGTTGATACCCACACCGCCATAAATTACGGTGGATTTGACGCCGGCGTATTTGCCGTAAGTGCGAACACTTTCTTCAACCTGTGCGGCAAGCTCCCGCGTTGGCGTCAATACCAGAACGCGGATCACTTTTTTACCCGCATTTGCGGGGCGAGGGTTAGCAACCAGGCGTTGCAATATGGGGAGTGTAAATCCAGCGGTTTTGCCGGTTCCTGTTTGCGCGCCTGCGAGCAGATCGCCGCCATTTAGAACGGCCGGAATAGCCTGCATTTGTATTGGGGTTGGTATGGTGTAACCGTGTTCGGAAACAGCACGAACGATCGGCTCAGATAAACCGAGAGCGGAAAATGACATGAGACAACTTTCGAATGTTTCGAACCTGTCGCTCCGATTTGTGTGGGAACGCCAGTCTAGGTGCGGGGATGTTTGCTTAAATAAGCGAGGTCGTGATTGACTTGCAGCGCGGGGACTGGAACAACGCTTCGTGGAATTATACCAAGTCTTATGCGCAATCGGCACCAGAGATTAGTGCTCAAACATCAGCGCACAAATATTAACGCTCAAATTTCACGCTCAGAACAATAGATGTCTGCGTGCGCTCCACCGCATCCTGCCTGCCCAATTGATCCAATGCCTCATCAAGCTCTGCGGTGGTGTCGGCTTGCAATACGGCTAGCGCATCGAATTCGCCCGATAACGCATAAACGCCGCTCACCGAGGGCATTTTCCTGAGAACTTCATATAGTTTCTCGGCTTTTTTAGCGTCTACGCGCAACAAGGTATGCGCTGTGACGCGGCTACGGCTATAGCTGGGGTCTAGGCGAACGGTATAACCTTGAATTACGCTTTTTTGCTCGAGACGGCGAATCCGCTCCTGCACTGTTGCTCTTGCCAGACCAAGCTGACGGGCAATGTCGGCGACGCTGGCGCGTGCATCTGCCCGCAATAAGTTAAGGAGCTCGTGCTCGGCGCTGGTGAGTGAATTTATCATAATGTATAAAAAAATTAGCGTTATGCTTAATTTTAGCCGAACAAATGAACATTTTGCAGCTACGAATTTAAGGCCGCAAACCCTACAGTGTGGGTATTAGCTCCATTAAAACCACTTTCGGGAATCATCACCATGATGCACGTTGCACTTATCGGCTCAGGAAAAATCGGCGAAGCTATCGTCACCTTGTTTCAATCGGTCGGTGGTTACAAGCTGACCGTGGTGGATAAAGACGCAGAACGCTTGGCACCCATGAAAGCATTGGGCGCGATAGTGGTCGTGGCCGATGTTGCCAACGATGATTTAACCGCACAATTAAAAGGTGTGGATGTTGTTATTTCAGCGTGTCCGTTTTACTTGACCGCTAAATTAGCCAAGCTCGCCCGTAATTTGAATGCTCATTATTTTGATTTGACCGAAGACGTAGAAAGCACCAAGGTCGTCAAAGAAATCGCCAAAGGTGCCAGCACAGTTTTCATGCCGCAGTGTGGCTTGGCACCGGGCTTTATCTCGGTTGTGGCCAATGAGCTAGCGCAAAAATTTGAAACGTTACGCGATGTGAATATGCGTGTGGGCGCATTGCCAATCTATCCGACCAATGCGCTCAAATACAATTTGACCTGGTCCACCGACGGCCTCATTAACGAATATTTGAACCCGTGTGAAGCGATCATCGATGGCAAAATAAAAGAAACGCCGCCGATGGAAGAGTTGGAGCATTTTTCGATGGACGGGCTGGACTACGAAGCATTCAATACCTCGGGCGGCTTGGGAACGCTGTGTGAATCGCTGGCAGGTCGCGTGCAGAATTTGAATTACAAAACCGTCCGCTATCCCGGCCACTGCGCCATCATGAAAATCCTCGTCAACGATTTGCGACTATCTGAACGCCGTGAATTGCTGAAGGACGTGCTTGAAACGGCGATCCCGATTACATTTCAGGACGTCGTGCTCGTATTTGTCTCCGTGACTGGCAACCGCGAAGGCCGCCTCGCACAAGAGAGTTACGCCAAAAAAATCTACGCCAAAAAAGTAAGCGGCAAATTGCTCTCCGCGATTCAGCTCACTACCGCATCCGGCATCTGCACGATGGTTGATTTGCTGGCCAGTGGAAAATTGGAAGCGAGCAAACAAGTGGGGAGCGGGTTTGTGAGGCAAGAGTCTGTCCCGCTGCCCGTGTTTATTGGTAGCCCGTTTGGGCAGTACTACGCTTAGAGCGAACGCTTTGCACGACATCAATTGCGCAGTTCATGCAATTTCGTGCAGGCTGACAAATCGTACTCGAGTGGACTCAAATTCAAATGAAATTTAAGCAGGTCTAACTTTGCAAAGTAGCCGGCGGAGGAACACTCACAGTGCCGGATTGTGCCATCCGCCGCCTAGCGCTTTGATAAGCCGTACGCTATTGAGTAATTGCTGACCCGTTTGCTGGACCACAATTCGCTGATTATTCAACATGGTTTCCTCGGCTAGCACTAATTCGAGGCGGGTGGCGATGCCTGCTTTATACCGATCATCGGTGAGATTAAAAAATTCGGCTGAATTGGCGGCGGCCGTATTGGCGGAAATCATAATTTGTTGCAGATTGGCGGTGCTGTTAAGGCCGTCCTGAACTTCTTGCATGGCGACCAATACCGCCTGTCGATAGTTCGCTACGGTGAGCTGATAGCCTGCTTCGTTAAACGCAACATTGGCGCGGGTGCGACCGGCATCGAACAATGTTTGACTTACGCTTAAGCCTACCGCCCACAATATGCTGGGAGCCGTAAATAACTGCGCCCACTGGTTGGCATCGCTTCCGTACTGGGCATTTAAAGCAACAGACGGGAAGAACGCGCTTTTAGCAACGCCGATCTGGGCATTCGCCGCCGCCATAGCTCGCTCAGCCGAGCCGATGTCGGGCCGACGCTCTAATAGTTGGGACGGCGCAAATAATGGCACGTCAGGAACGGCTGGCATTTTCGCGCTTTGCTTTACGGTGAAACTAGGTGGGGGTGTGCCAATTAACGTGGCGATCGCATTTGAATATTTGGCGCGCTGATCTTGAAGCTGAACCGCTTGCGTTTGGGTCGCGGCGATGCGGGATTTTTGCTGTTTGAGATCAAGCACTGAGCTAGCACCCAATTCGTATCGTGCGCTTAAAAAATCAAGCCCTCGTTGCTGGGCGGCTAAGGTTTTGCCAATAAGATCAATTTCCGCATCCAGCTCGCGAAGCGCGAAATAATCTGCTGCTAATTCGGCGGTTACGATCAAACGCGCGTTTTCAAAATCCGCATTTACCTGTCCAGCATTCGACGTGGCCGCATTCGATTGCGCGCGAATCTTGCCGAAAAAATCCAGCTCGTAACTTAATACAAAGCTTGCGTTGAAATCATTTTGAGTCACCGAGCTGACTGGCGTGTTGTAGCTTGCCTTGGGTCGGTCCGCCGAGGTGCGGTTGCGGGTTTCGCCTGCTTGCACGCCCAGACGGGGAAAGAACCCGGCGTTCGCCACATTTGCCTGTGCTCGGGCTTGTTCAACGCGAGCTTGTGCCACGCGCAGATTTTGGCCAAACGATAGGGCTTGTGCTTCCAGCGTGTTTAGCTCGACATCATCAAAAATTTCCCACCATTCTCCTTTTATATCGCCATCACGCGGTGCGCTAACTTGCCAGCCCGGCTCGGTCTTCCAATTCGCGGCCATCGTTGCCATCGTTGCATCTGGCCGGACATATTCGGGGCCAATCGCGCAAGCTGAAAGCATCGCCATGCCCGCTATCGCTGCGATTTCCGTCAGCACATTGGCGATGGTGCGTTTCAAGGCGCTTTCCTAGATTCAGGTTTGGCTGCCGAGGGCGCGATAGAGGCTGGCGCTGCTGGCTTAGCCACGGTAACCATATCGCCCTCGGCAAGTCCATCCGGCGGGTTCACGATAATGCGGTCGCCAATACTGAGTCCGCTGCTGAGCTCAATATCAATCCCCATTTCACGGCTGATTTTTACGGGCTGCAAATGAACCTTGCCTTCCGCGTTCACCACGCCGACGCGCGGCCCATCTGGCCGGAATAATAATGTGTTGCCCGGTACCGCCACGACCTTGTTTGCCTCGCTGGTTTTGGTTCGAATCGCGACCTCCGCATAGGCACCTGGCAGCAACACGCCATTGTCATTCGTAAGGCTTACCTCGACTTGCAGGGTGCGAGTAATAGGATCGATCGCTTTAGCCGTGCGCACGATGGTGCCGCTAAATTTGCGCCCCGGCATTTCACGCAGCGTGATGTCGGCTTTATCGCCAATCTTGACCTGCAGGGCATAATTTTGCGGCACATAAATGTAGGCTCGCAGCTGGTCTGATTTGGCTAACGTAAATAGCAGCTTGGTGCCACTGCCGGCATCGATTAAATTACCAACATCAATATTGCGCCGCGTAATTACGCCAGCAAAGGGCGCGGTGATGCGGCTGTAACCAACTTGTTCTTGCAGGCGTTTGACCGTTGCCAGTGAGGCCGCTGCGGCAGCATTGGCAACGGCCAGTCCGTTCCGTTTTTCATCGAATTCTTGTGGCGAAACAGCATCTCGCTTGCGCAGCGCTTCCCAGCGCTCAAAAGTAGATTCGGCGAGCTTGAGATTGGTCGCCGTTTGACGCTGCAAGGCGAGCGCTTCATTTAATTGCTGGGTGAGTTCGGGTACGTCAAGTTGCGCGAGCAGCTCGCCTTGTTTGACCGGGTCGCCAATATCCTTATACCAGCGCGTCAAATAGCCGCCGACGCGTGCATAGATCGGCGCTTCTACCAACGCTTGCAGGCTGCCCGGCAGACGCAGCAAGTAGTCGCCTGATACTGCAGTCGGCTGGGTAACGATGACATAACGAGTCGATTGTTCGCGCGCTGTTTGCGCCAGCGCATCGGCACGGGCGGCGCGGATGCTTGCGACGATCACGATGCCAATTATCAGCACGCCGATCAGCAACAGAGCGAATAGGTGTACGCGCCTCAATAAACGCAGTCTGGTAACGGGTGGGCGTTTACCGTTGACGGGGTGATGGATGCCGATGGCGGCGTGGCGAGTTTTGGACATATCAGAGATTTCCAGTGGCGATAGCCGAATCGGTGGCGGCTAGAGGGAGGCTATTGGGACGATTGGACCGAATGCCGCGACGCAGCAGGCGCTGATGAACACCGGCAAATACCAACGGCACAAAAACCAGAGTAGACAGGGTAGCAAACAGCAGCCCACCAATAATGGCGCGGCCCAGCGGGGCATTTTGCTCGCCACCCTCACCAAATCCGAGCGCCATCGGCAGCATGCCGATAATCATCGCAAGTGCTGTCATCAATACCGGACGCAGACGGGTTGCACCTGCCTCGAGTGCGGCCGAGAGTGGCAGCTCGCCCGCGTCCAAACGTTGACGAGCGAATGACACCATCAGGATGCTGTTTGCGGTGGCAACACCCATCGTCATAATGGCCCCCGTGAGCGCAGGCACGCTCAGCGTGGTGCCGGTGAGGAACAACATCCAAGCAATGCCCGCAATAGCCGCAGGCAATGCCGAAATGATAATCAGCGGGTCAAGCCATGACTGGAAATTCACCACAATCAGCAAATAAACCAATGCGATGGCCATGAGTAAACCCACGCCCAAGCCGATAAAAGACGATTTCATGGTTTGCACTTGTCCGCGCATCGTGACCTTCGCACCTTTGCCCAGCTTGGGTCGAATGACATCGATAGCGCGCTCCACATCGTTGGCGACGGCGCCCAGATCGCGGCCGCTCACGCTGACGTAAATATCGACCACGGGCTCAATGTTGAAACGTGAAACCACGGCCTGTTCGCGGCCCGAGCTTAGCTGGACAACGTTGCTCAGCAGCTGCGTCGGGCTACCGACGGTGCCATTGCCGACCGGGATTTGCAGCATCGCATCGACAGAATCCATCTGATACTGCGGTGTCTGCACAGAAATATTATAGGCAATGCCGTTTTGTGGATTGAGCCAGAATGCAGGCGCAGTCTGGCTGCTGCCTGACAGCGGAATCAACACGCTCTGCGCCACATTGGCGGCGCTTAATCCGTTTTGCTGCAGGCGATTGCGATCCATATTCAGTTGTAGCGCAGGTTGATTTTGGCGCTGCTGGATGTGCACATCGACGGCACCGGGAATTTGCTGAAGTGTTTTTTGCAGGTCGGTGGCCAGGGCAAAGTTGTCGCGAATATTGTTACCCGCGAACTGCACATCAATGGCTGCGGGTAAGCCAAAATTCAGAATTTGGGTAACGACATCGGCGGGTTGAAAGAAAAACTCGAGGCCGGGGAATTGTTTGGGGAGGTCACGCCGCAAAGCTTCGATGTAGCCGTTGGTGGCCGCGTGTTCTGCGGTCAGGCCGATCAGAATTTCGCCATCGAAAGCGCCAATCGTGCCCGCGTTGCTATAGGAAAGATTGATACCGCTAAATGGCAGGCCGAGGTTGTCGAGAACGGTCGCTAATTCATGGGCAGGAATGGTTTGACGAATGACGGCTTGGATTTCATCCGCCATGCGCGCGGTCTCTTCAATTCGCGTGCCAGTGGGCGCGCGGAAGTGCAGGCGGATAAGGCCCGCATCGACGCTCGGAAAAAAATCCCGCCCAAGAACAAAATAAAGGCCGCACGAGGCCACACAAAAAGTGAGAAAAAACGCGGCATAACGGCCACGGCGCGGCAGCAGTGCGCTCAGAACCACAATATAGCCGCCGCGAAGCTTTTCAAAATTGGCGTCAAAACGCCGATAAACCCGCTGCAAAAGGTCGGGCCGCGCTTCTGCACTCGCGTGCGCTGCATTTTTCATGAACAACATCACCAGTGTCGGCACTAACGTTCGCGACAGAATATACGACGCCACCATCGCGAACATAACAGCCTCGGCCAGCGGGACAAACAAGAACCGCGCGACGCCCGTGAGAAAAAACATCGGGACAAAGACGATACAGATACACAAAGTTGATACCAGCGCGGGGATCGCAATCTCGCCTGCGCCCTCGAGAATCGACGTCTCCAAATCATGTCCAAGATGCAGATAGCGCTCAATATTTTCGATCGTAACCGTTGCATCATCGACCAGAATACCGACCGCGAGAGCCAGCCCGCCGAGGGTCATGATGTTAATAGTCTCGCCAAGCGCGTACAGCATCAGCAGTGAAGCCAGCACCGACAGTGGTATTGAGATCGCGATAATGCAAGTGGTGCGCCAGTTGCCTAGGAACAGCAAGATCATCGCGGCGGTCAGGCAGGCCGCAATCAGCCCTTCATGCACCACGCCGGTAATGGCCGCCTTGATAAAAACGGACTGATCAAAAATCGGCTTCACGTTTATATCAGACGACAGGCTCGCTGAAATATCTTTAAGCTGAGCACGCAAGGACTCCACAATTTGGAGGCTGGATGCACCCCCGTTTTTGAGTACCGACAGCAGTACCCCGCGCTTACCGTCCTGACGGGCCACGTTTGTCTGTGGCGAAAAGCCATCGCGTACATGTGCTACCTCGCCCAGTGAAATAGTTGCGCCGTTTTGTGTGCGCACGGGAATATCGTTGAGTTCGTCAATGACCCGGGGTGAACCATTCAGATTCACAGAAAATTCGGTTGCCCCTAATTTGACGGTTCCGCCGGGCAGAATCAGATTCTGCACATTGATCGCATTGACCACATCAATCGGCGACAAGCCTTTCGCCTGCAACGCCTTGGGATCAAGATCGACAGACACCACACGGTTTTTTCCGCCATAGGGAAACGGGATCGCCACGCCGGGAATCGTGACCAGTTTATTGCGGACAGAATTAAGCGCGATATCAAACAAGCTTTGCTCAGATTGCACATCGCTCGATACGCCAAGCTGAATGACAGGAATGCTGGATGCCGAATATTTGATAACCAGCGGCGGGGTGATGCCGGGCGGTAACTGGCGTTGTACCGATTGTTCTATTGCCGCAATTTGCGCGATTGCCGTCGGGATATTGGCGCCCGGCTGAAAAAATACCTTAATCACGGCCACGCCGGACAGCGATTGCGATTCGATATGTTCAATATCGTTAACGGTCGTGGTCAGGACGCGCTCATTGGTCGCCGTGATCCGCTGTCCCATTTCCTGCGCAGATAGTCCCGTGTAGTTCCAGATAATGCTGATGACGGGAATATTGATTTCTGGAAAGATATCCGTCGCCATGCGCATAAGAACCAGCGGCGCAGAAAGGAAAATCAGCAGCGCCATGACAATGAAGGTGTAGGGCCTGCGCAAGGCGATGCTTACAATCCACATCTATTGAAATCCATTCAGATCGACTAAAACGGTGCGGCGGGAGATTGGTTCGAGTGCGGTGATGTGCCAGAGAATAACTATTTTTTGACGCTGATATTTTTACAATTACTCGCAAACATTTCGTCGGAATTCGAGAGCAAGAACGCGGCCAGGAAATAAAATCGAGGCTAACCCAAATATTCACAATATGGGTTTTTTGAACACGCTTAATATGTCTAGTGTGCGATAAAGTTTCTGTGATAACCGAAATACGCGCACTAACTCAAATTTTACAAAGTCATCAGCGGCAGTCAAGCTATTACCAATGCTAATTATCTTCTGATCGCAGGTTTGGTACGCTTTAGAATACGTGAACTTAAATAGCAAGTGAGTTAACTATGTCGAGTTTTGATTTGAATTTTAAATTTCGCCAGCTTGTTTATGGATCGGCCCTGCCGTCGCTATTGTTAGCATTAATGTTGACTGCGTGCAGCGATGCTGCGCCTATATCCGGCAAGACGGTAGCCGATATCGAGAAATCACCGATCGGGGCTTACAAAAAAACCACGCCCAGTGTGGATGGCATTGGCAAAGTTTATATGGGGCGCGAAATTGCGGGCGTGATGGGATGGCAGGGCGCGGCTTGGTTGGAACGCGAGGAGCGTGGGCGTGAAGAGCGCCCCGATTTATTGTTACCCGAGCTCAATTTGCAAGCTGGGATGGCGGTGGCCGATATTGGTGCAGGGACCGGCTATTACTCAAGACTAATGTCGAAGATGGTGGGGCCAAAAGGTGTTGTTTATGCGGTGGATGTACAGTCCCAAATGGTCTCGATGCTGAAAGACGTCGCCGCACGTGCTGAATTTTCAAATATCAAACCGGTGCTGAGCAGCGTGAACGACGTAAAGCTTGTAGCGCAGTCAATTGATCTCGCGATCATGGTGGATGTGTATCACGAGCTCGAATTCCCGCATGAGGTGATCGACTCAATCATCAGCGCGCTTAAGCCAGGTGGTCGTATCGTATTTGTGGAATATCGCGCGGAGGATCAGCGCGTTCCCATCAAAGAAGTGCACAAAATGACCGAGGCGCAGGTAAAGCAGGAGGCGCTAACCCATTCGCTGATTTGGGAACGTACCGCCAGTACTTTGCCGTGGCAGCATGTGGTCATTTTCAAGAAGAAATAGCCGTAACAATGCTCGGGCGAATACGCCGATATGCAATAACATTTTTGCAAACACTAGCAATGGCAAGCATTTTTAAGCATAAATGGTTGTAGATGCCCGTCGTTATTAGGGTTTAAGTTTTTGCGCCGAATGTGCATCGTGCTGATGCGACAACATTTTTAATCATAGGGGAGTGGCATATGAGGCGTATTTCGTTAATTTTTATTTGCTTATTATCGTGCGCAGCCAGTCTGGCGGACGCTGCAACGACGGTGCTTCAATGTGGCCGGATGATTGATGTGCGCACACTGGAAGTTCTGTCGGAGCGCACGATTGTGGTTGAAGATAAACGCATCGCAAGGATTGAGCGTGGCTACATCACCGTGGCCGATGCAAACATCGTTGATCTGCGCAACCAGACCTGCATGCCCGGCCTGATTGATTTGCATGTTCATTTGGCATTTTCACTTACGCCGAATGCGACTGTCGAGGGCTTTTCATTTAATCCTGCCGACTATGCGGTACGGGCGGTTGGCAATGCGGAAAAAACATTAATGGCAGGTTTTACCTCGGTGCGCGATCTTGGCAGTCCGCCCGGCGTGGGCGTGGCGTTGCGCAACGCAATCAATCAGGGCCTCGCCAAAGGGCCTCGCGTTCAGGCCGCTGGCATGATCACATCTACGGGCGGTCACGGTGACCCAACCAATGGTCTGCGTATCGATTTAATGGGCAACCCCGGCGCTGATCGCGGCATTATCAGTGGCGCAGACGAGGCCCGCCGCGCGGTTCGCCAGCGCTACAAGGAAGGTTTTGATCTGATCAAAATATCGACCACTGGCGGCGTGCTGTCGCTCGCCAAAAGTGGTGATGCGCCATTGCTGGCGGATGAAGAGCTTGCCGCGATTGTAACAACGGCGAAAGATTACGGTTATCCGGTGGCCACACATGCGCACGGTGCGGACGGCATTAAGCGGGCGATTCGCGCGGGCGTGCAAACCATCGAACATGGCACCTATATGGATGAAGAGGCGATCCAGCTCATGAAGGCGCGGGGCACGTGGCTGGTGACGACGATTTCGGCAGGACGCTTTGTAGCCGATAAAGCAAAGCAAGCCGGTTATTTTCCCGAGATGATTCGCATCAAAGCCGCTACGATCGGCCCGCAAATTCAGAGCATGTTCACGCGCGCACACAAGGCGGGTGTCAAGATTGCATTCGGCACTGACCAAGGAGTCGCGCCGCATGGCGATAACGCGAAAGAGTTCGAGTACATGGTTGAAGCGGGCATGCCGCCGCTGGAAGCGATTCGTGCGGCGACCTTGTATGGTGCCATGGTGATGGGACTAGAGCGTGACATCGGTACCTTAGAAATCGGCAAACTCGCCGATATTGTTGCCGCGCCGGGCGATCCATCCAAAGATATTTCGGTGATGAGCAAAATGCAGTTTGTGATGCGCGACGGCGTGATTTACCGGAAGCCTGCTCCGCTGTAAGACCACAACGGCGAAACGATCAAATCTTAAAGGAATAGGGCGAGGTATCAGCGTAAACAAAGTAAGCCGGTTCGCATGTTGGTGGCAATTTGTTACGCGCGCTAGTATCTCGTTACACCTTTTGTCCGTCTTTTTACGACCTCGTGCGTTAAAGTTCGAATACTGTCTATTTATTCTAATAAAGTTAAATAAAAGAGGTGTCGCCATGTTTTTTAAACACTCGGATTTTATCGGGCCCGCAGATCGAATAAGCCCCGACAAGGTGGACAGCACTTTACACAGACGGCACAGAAATTTAACGACCTACCGGCCAACACGTGCTACTTTCGTTGCGTTAACCGGGCTATTAATATCAGGTTTGATGTTGATAACACTGCTGACGGCAAGTGCAACCGCGTTTGCCCAGTCCGCCAATCAGGTTGGTTTCTGGTGGAAGCCTACCGAGTCAGGCTGGGGCCTCAGCGTTCAGCAACAAGGCACCCGTACTTTCGCAATTTGGTATACGTTCAGCGACCAAAGTGTGCCGGTTTGGCATACGCTGGATTGTGCGTTTGCGGGGAACGTCTGCGCGGGCGATTTAATTTCGGGAACGGGTTTGCCGTTTGCGCAAATCATCACCAGTGCAAATCCCGTCATTACCAAATCGGGTATTGGCTCGCTCACGTTGACTAGCGCCAATCGGATGAATCTGACCTATACGATTGGGTCGGTAACGCAGACCAAATCTGATCTGGAGCCATTCAATTTTAGTGGCAATGCCAATGCGCCGATCTGCACGCTGCAGGGCGCGTCGCGTGCCAGCGCAACCAACTACACAGATTTATGGTGGGGCGGGGCGAGCGCAGGGGGTTGGGGTGTGCAGATATCGCATCAGGGAAATCAGATATTTTTTGGCTGGTATGCCTATGACGATCAAGGCCGCGCTTCCTGGTTGACCGGATTAGGTACACAAGACAATGCAAATCCTGCCCGATTTACCGGAAGCGTCAGCAAAGTAAACACGGGCGTGCCATTTAGCCAGATCAGCGGCCCCAATTTGACGGCGGCGGTTGCGATTGGAACTTTCTCGATCAACTTTGCCAATGGCGAAACTGGTACGTTCAGCTACTCGATTCCGAATGCAAACCGATCCCTTCCCTTGTCTCGGTTTGCGGCGGCGGGCGGGAATACAAATCTGTGCGTGGTTAGCTCAACTGCTACCCCCGCAAAATCAGCGGAGGCATCGCGTTTCCTGGCCCAAGCCACGTTTGGCCCACGCATGGCGGACATTGATGCGCTGGCTGCATCGACGCCCGATGCCTGGCTGAACAACCAATTTTTAAAGCCGCAGACCCTGCATCTTCCCAACACGGTTGCTTATCTCGCGACCTTGCCCGCCGATATGCAGAACGGGCAAACCAGTTTTAACTGGAGTCTCTGGAAAAATTTTGTAACGGGCGATGATCAGTTGCGGCAACGCATGGCGTTCGCCTTGTCCGAAATATTCGTAATTTCGCTTGATAGCAGTCTGTCATTTGCATACCCGCGCGGTACTGCGCAATACATGGATACCTTGGGTAATAAGGCGTTTGGCAATTATCGCGATCTGCTGGAAGCCGTAACCTATTCGCCGATGATGGGTCGGTATTTGGCGACGCTGGGAAGCGCCAAAGAAAACCTTGCAACCGGTAGTACTCCCGACGAGAACTATGCGCGGGAAGTTATGCAGCTTTTTACCATCGGCCTTTACCAGCTTAATCTTGACGGCTCAAACCGGTTGGATGGTAATGGCAAGCCGATCGAGACATATTCGAACGCGGATGTGAGCGGCTTGGCGAAGGTTTTCACTGGTATTAGTTGGGCAGGACCAGACACCTCAAACACCCGTTTTTATGGTGGTAGCGCAGACCCTGATCGGCAGATAAAACCGATGCAGGCTTACGATCAATATCATTCGACTTCGCAAAAGCAATTCCTGGGCTTGACGATTCCTGCGCAAGCGGTAGCGACCACGAATGCGGATGTGCGGATCGCGCTTGATGCGTTGTTTAATTACCCGAACGTGGGGCCATTTTTTGGTAAACAATTGATCCAGCGGCTGGTGACAGCCAATCCGTCGCCGGGTTATGTGACCAGGGTGGCCAGCGTGTTTAACAATAATGGCGCCGGTGTTCGCGGTGATATGAAAGCCGTTATCAAGGCGGTATTGCTGGATACCGAGGCGCGCGACCTGGCCAATGTTACCGCTCGCTCGGGCAAACTGCGTGAGCCGGTTGTACGCTTGGTGCAGTGGATGCGCGCATTCAATGCGCGCTCAAATGATGGACGCTTTTTGCTCAGCACCACATCCGATCCAGCCGCGCAACTCGGCCAGTCGCCGCTGCGTTCACCTTCGGTATTCAACTTTTTCCGGCCCGGCTACATTCCGCCAAATAGTAAATCTGGTGCTGTAGGTCTGGTCTCGCCTGAGGCACAAATTACTAGCGAAACGTCGGTGGCGGGCTATCTCAACTATATGCGGTCCAATATCTCGTCTGGCATCGGTACATCCACCAACAGTATTCGAGATATTCAGCCTGACTACAGCGCAGAAATTGCGCTCGCCACCGATCCTGACAAGTTAGTGGACCGTGTAAATTTGTTACTCGCGGCAGGGCGCTTATCGACCACCGCTCGTAACCAGATACGTGATGCGGTCGCCAGCGTAACGATTGGTACAGCAAACCCTGATGCGGATAAAAAGAATCGCGTCTATCTGGCGATCTACCTGACGATGGCGGCACCTGAATATATTTTGCAGAATTAATTACCTGAGCTGACTGGAGATAAACATGAAAAATATTGTCGTTAAAACAGGTAATGAATCGCGCCGCGAGTTTCTGCGCACGGCAGCAAAATTATCGGTTGCCGGTACCGCCGCACCATTCGCATTGAATCTTGCCGGGATCGGCGCTGCCGCAGCGCAAACCGCGACGGATTATCGTGCGCTTGTATGCGTATTTTTTTATGGTGCCAACGATCACAACAACACCGTTATTCCCGTCGACAGCGCCTCGTATGCGGCTTACACAGGAGCACGCTCTACCATTGCCCGTGCGCTGGCGGATATCGTGCCGCTCACGCCATCGGTGGCGCTGACGGGATCAAATGCAGGCCGTCAGTTTGGTCTGGCTAAAGAATTAATGCCGCTAAAAACAATTTGGGATGCGGGCAAATTAGCGATCGTGGCTAACGTCGGTCCGCTCATTGTACCTACCACCAAAACCCAATATACGAATTTGTCGGTGCCGTTGCCGCCCAAACTTTTCTCCCACAATGATCAGCAATCGGTGTGGCAAGCGAGCGCGCCGGAAGGTGCCCGTTATGGTTGGGGCGGTCGCATGGGGGATTTGTTTGCCTCGCAGAACGCCAGCGCGATTTTTACTTGCAATTCGGTTTCGGGTAGCGCGGTGTTTCTGGCGGGACAAAACGTTGCGGCATATCAGGTGAGCACGTCGGGTTCGGTGCCGATATCTGGCATTAAAGGCTCGCTATTCGGTTCCGCCAGCGCCAGCGCCACGCTCAAAAACATTATTACCACTGGCGGAGGGAGCTATTTTTCACAGGATTTAGCCGATACCACGGCGCGATCCATTGATGCTGATGCGAGCTTGTCTGCGGCCTTGCTGAGCGCGCCTGATTTTCCGCTTTCTGCGGACCTCACCACCAACAGCCTTGCCGCACAGCTCAGAATCGTGGCCCGGATGATTGCATCGCGAAATGCGCTCGGCGCCAAACGCCAGGTTTTCTTTGTGTCGCTTGGTGGTTTCGATACTCACGATAACGAGCTCGATGACCAACCTGTGCTTCATGCCAAAGTTGCTGCTGCGCTGGCTTACTTTCAAACCAATATCGATTCCTTGCAACTTGCAGACAAAGTCACGACCTTTACGGCCTCCGATTTTGGCCGCACCTTAACCAGCAATGGTGATGGTTCTGATCATGGCTGGGGATCGCATCATTTTGTGATGGGTGGTGCCGTTAAAGGTCGCCAGTACTACGGCACTTTCCCGATCATGGGACTTAACAATAATGATGAGGTGGGATCGGGACGTTTGCTGCCAACTACATCGGTTGATCAATTCGCGGCGACGATGGCGCGATGGTTTGGGGTTAGCGATACGGATATGCGTTTAGTGCTGCCGAATATTGGAAATTTTTCAACATCGAATCTCGGCTTTTTGGGCTAAATTCCGTTTGAACGCCTGTCAAATGGCCCGCCAAATGGCAATAAAAAGCCCTTCCCGTGGTTGGGAAGGGCTTGGTTAATTTAAGTTGGAAAATTCGACAGCTTTAGTCAGCGATTACCGACGGTAAGGATTGTTAGGATGGCGATCATATCGATTAGGGACGCCATCACCGTCACGATCCCAGCGGCCGTGCTCTGAGACCCAATAGCCATTACGCTGAGTCCAGCGGTACGGCGTGTAAACATAACCGCGACGTTCCGGCACCCAATATCCGCCAACCCAAACGTGATGATTGCCCCCGCGATACTGACGCCAATCCCAGTAGCCCGGCGTCCAAATTTTCCCATAGCGCGGCAGCGGGACGACTTCATATCGCAACGGTGGTGGAGCGACGTTTACGCGAACATCAACATAGGCGTCACTGACCGACGGCACAACGACCGCGCCGATTGTTCCTGCTGCCACCATTAATGACAATACTGTTTTACGGATCATGATTTCTCTCCTAAAAGATTTGCGTTGCTACTGCTGGTCGGACTGCCAGACCCGATAACGTTGCATGCTTTCAAATAACGTCTTGGCTCAAACGCGGCTTACGCGCAAAATCCTGCGCGTTGTAACCACATGTAAATGGCGTTCGACATACATTTTGTTTCGCGGTTGTTCCCAAACAGCCTGTCGCTTGCCGACTCCCGTTATCATGATGAACTTTCAAGATTTGGAGCGGCTATAAATTTGGTGACTGCTTGGGATAATCTTTGGCAATCGACTTGATTCTGTACTGTCGCTCAACCACAACGAAAAACCGCGATGGGAAAATCAGGCAAGAAAAAACACGAGTGAAAGACCACGATTGAAAAACCATGAGGGAAACAAATGAAAAATACGCGCGCCACAATATTGAGTGGCATTGCATTGCTGTTTTGCCTGATCCTGACGGGTTGCGCCTTTCCGCGCGCTACCAAGGTGCCCATGGATTCTATCTCGCTGCCACTCTCGCCCGCGTCGACAAGCAAAACCTTGATCGTATTTTTGCCCGGTGCGCAGGAAGTGCCGATTGATATTGTCAAGGAAGGATTTATTGAACAAGTACGCGCGCGCAATATCGATGCGGACGTCACCGTGATCGATTCGCACATGGGTTATTTTTTTAACCGCACTTTCGACGTGCGAATTCGTACCGATATCATCGAACCCGCTCGCGCCAAGGGCTATAAATCCATCTGGCTGGCGGGCATTTCGCTCGGTGGTTTTGGCTCACTGATGTACTCGCGCCTTTCCCCGGACGATATTGCGGGCGTGATTGCGATCGCACCGTTTATTGCCTCAAACGATGTCTTGAGCGAAGTCACCGAGGCGGGCGGGCTGACACAATGGGCACCTGAGCTGCCGCTCAAATCGGATGATTACCAGCGAGATTTATTGCTTTGGCTCAAAGGCTATGCCGACCTCGCCAATAAACGCCCGCTGCTTTATATTGGTTACGGAAGCAAAGACGGATGGCCGCAATTTCAGCAAGTAATAGGCAGCATTTTACCGCCCGACCACTTGCTTACCGCGCCTGGTGGCCATGATTGGCCGCCGTGGAAGCAAATGTGGGGCGATGCGCTGGATCGCGCGCCAATTGCGCGTAGACCAAGCGAAATAATCGAAAAATAATTTGATGCTATTGACCTCGCGCATGGCCATCTTCATTCTTTACGCGCAAGATTATTAGGCGGTTTTGAACCGCAGTATTGGCAGATATATTCGCACATAACAGCTGAGGAGAAATGATATGCGTCCCATCAGAATTGTTTTAAAAAGTGCAGTATGTGGCGCGATGTTTGTCGGACTGTTATCTGCGACAGCGCAAGATTCGCCAGCGCGTTCGGAAATGAAGCGCGCCGATTTGTCTGGCGCGCCCGGTATGGAGGTGATCAGTTCAACCCTGGAATTCAAACCCGGAGACGAGGTTCAGCGGCACACCCATCATGGCGTTGAGAGCGGGTATATTTTGCAGGGCGCGAAAGTACAGTACCCAGGCAAAGAGCCCATGATGCTCGAAACGGGCGCACCGATTCTGAATTTGCGTGATGTGGTTCACGGTGGATACAAAGTGGTCGGTGACAAATCGCTAAAACTGTTTACGGTACATATCGTTGATAAGGGCAAACCCCTTTACGACTATGTGAAGTAGACGCAACGGCAACTACGGCAACTATGGCAATCTGCGCAGAAAATTACGCCACCAGCGTTGATCAATAACGCTGACACCAGATAAACCTGCATCGGCCCGGCACGAGCTAGCAACGTGTCGTGCCGCATGCGCTAGATGCCGTACGGCTGGCGTATTCCATTGCCGCCTAAATGCTGCTGCGTGGTTCAACAAATGCCGCTAAGCGCTCCCTAAAAAAAACAACCCGAGCACGCGGCCACGCCTGACGTTGCCTGACAGCTACTTCGTTTGCAGGCTCGATAGCGCATCGCATTATTGCAGAGCTCATGTGGATAAGGCGCGTTTAAGGCGATTTTGCATTTGTTCACAAAAGGGGTGTTTGTTTCCCTAACACTTCTGCTCTGGCGCGGGGATGCTACGTACTAATGGCTATGGATGTTGGGTTGACGTTCCTCACGCCTGCTAGTCCGATGGGCAACAAAACTTTACCCTCTGAAAAAGAATTCGCATATGCGGCACACAAGTTTTGGTCCTTCCCAAAAATGAATATCAACCTAAAATTTCCGAAAGTGGCGGTGCTGTCATCGGATATTGATCACGCTAACAATCTGTTGTGCCGACTGGTGGCGCTCGGTTATCCGGCACAAGGCATCACGATTACTTTCGGCAACGCATCGACATTGATTCATGAGTCTGGTGCTGGGTTGCTAATCATCGATCACGCGATCGGTGGCCAGCCACGAGCGACACACTAGCTTGCAGAATTTGTGCTGAGCGGCCAAGTTGGAAGCGAGCGTGAGAGACGGTGAGGAGCGCCCGCGCAGGGAGCTGCAAGCGTTCGTATCTAAGTTCGTCCATGACTTACAGGCGCCGCGGCGTCATGTGGACGGCTTTGCGCAACTCGCGCTCGAACGATCCGGAGAAACGGCGGACGACGACGAAAAGTATTTAACCAGGATCGTTACCGCATCGGCAAAAATGAGCGGCTAATTGAAGCGTTGCGTGGCTGGTCACCAGTGGGCCCTGCAGAGTTGGCTCCCCGCCAAATTGACTTGAACGCGTTGGTCAATAGCGCGATGCAGGAGTGCATGGCAGGTGTTGCAGGCCGGCAGGTGGAATGGCGGATTGGTAAATTGCCCACGGTGGGGTCGCTTCAGAAAACGGAAAAAATCGTACGCTAAGCCTGTGCCGAGGCTGGCACCCAGCGGTATAGCGTAGGAACGGACACGCCAAGGTTCTTGGCCACGTCCTTGGCGGGCACGCCGTTGGAATTGCCCCGATTTGACGGACACCTTATCGTTAAGTCAAGAAGGAGTCGAAGATGCCAGGACAGTACAACCCCAAGCCGCCGTATCCGGCACAATTTCGCCAGCAAATGATTGGAACTGGTAGCGTCTGGGCGCAGACCCAGCGAGTTAGCCAAGAATTCGGTTGTCACGAAACCAGCATATTGAGCTGGATTCGGGCCGCCAGAGTTACTGAAGCTGCGCCTCCCACGGCCACCACCCCTCAGTCGCTACCGCTCAATGCCGCGGAGCGCCAAGAGTTGATCGAGCTGCGCCGCAAGCGTCGCCAGGTTCAGCAGGAAAGGGATATATTGGTAAAGCCTACGGCCTGGTTTGCAGGCAAAAGCGAGCAGACGCCCACAGCGTTTACACCTTGATTGCCGCCAACCAGGCCGAACTATCCGTTCATGCCATGTGCAAACACCTCAAAGTCTCCACCAGCGGTTACTACGACTGGCAGGGCCGCGCGCCGAGCAAGCGGGTTACGGCCAATGTCATATTGTTGGCGCACATTGAAGCGGCCCATGCCAGGAGTGACGCCACTTATGGCATGCCGCGCATCCGTGCCGAACTTGTTGACCAAGGTGTCGTGGCCAGCCGCAAGCGAATCGCCAGCGTCATGCGCCATGCCCCTATTCGCGGTGTCAGCCGCAGGCGCGGTTACGTGGTGACTACCACGCGTGACAAACGCCAAAGGCCAGCACCGGACTTGGTCGAACGCCAGTTTGTGGCCACCGATGTCAACCAACTCTGGGTGGCCGACATGACCTACGTGCCGACCTGGGCAGGCTTTCTTTACCTGGCAGTAGTCACCGATGTTTACAGCCGCAAGGTGGTGGGCTGGGCGTTTGGGGCCCATATGACGGCTGATTTGGTGATCGCTGCATTGAACATGGCCTTGCTGACGCGCAAGCCCGAATCGGTAATTCACCACTCAGACCAAGGCAGCCAGTACACCAGCGTGGCGTTTGGCAAGCGCTGCAAAGAAATGGGTGTCAGGCCAAGCATGGGCACGGCCGACGATGCCCACTATCAACATTATGGACAACGCTATGGCCGAGAGCTTCTTTGCGACGCTGGCGTGTGAGCTGATTGACCGCCGGGTTTGGAAAACGCACACCGAGGCCCGGCTGGCGATCTTCACTTGGATTTAGGCTTGGACCAACCCGCGCAGGAGGCATTCAAGCCTTGGTCAGATGTCACCGATTAACTTTGAACGGCTGAACGTACAGAAAAAGGAGCAAACCGAAAAAGGCGCTGCAACACAACAATCGAAAGGCATCTCGGATAACTCAACGCATACCCAAACCGCGCTGCCAGTTGACTGCGACCGTCAAGTCGATTTGAATGAAAATACCCAAGAGGTCAAGAACCTTTAAACCGTCCGTGAAAACGGAGCAACTCCACACCGGAGCAAGCACACCCTGGCAATCCGCCAAGTAGTAGGCCCACGCCATTGTTGATTCCCGGCTCAATCCCTTTGTACCCGTTGGTTTGTCCGCTTTGCAATGTGATGTTTCCCCCTTCGAATGGACCGAGCTGATGGAATCGAAAGAAACTAAAGCCGCAGCGAACAACGAACCCATGTCTTTGGAAGAGTCGTTTTACAACTGCTACTTCTACTTTATGAAAGCTGTTGGTGTATTGACTTTAGACGCAGCCAAGCAATGTGAGGTCATGGGCAACTTCAGTGTTGCTTGGGAAATCCAGCACGATGTTCTCGATGGTGGAACTTCGCTCGTTAGTGGGCCAGTCGAGTATTTATCGCAGTCTGAAAAAGACGCGATAACGCAGGTAGCAACGCTTCTCAAAGAACTGCCAGACGACGCATTACTAAGCGATCACATGCGGGCAATGAATCACCCATCTTGGTCTGAACTTCGTTTAGCTGCCGCTCGTTTGATTGAGCAGCTTGATGATGCAACCAAAAGGAATGGCGAGTTCTTCGACAGCCAGAGATCGCAGGGATGAATTGCATTCTTGACACCTAACTGCTACTAAACAAGTAGCTGCTTGCGCCCGTTCTATAAGGGTTAGAAGCCCGTTTCTCTCTTAATTAAAACAAAAAAAGCCACCCGCAACCCCTTAGCTGCTAAGAGCTGGGGATCACAGGCGGCGTGTGCCGCAAGGGGCGTGGTGCGCTATCAAGCCGATCGGCTTAGCACCTTGCTCCTGAGCTGACCACGCTCGATGTCGCGTAAAGGGTGTTCACCGGATAACGCAGCCTGTGAGGGCTTTTTCGGACGATTGAAAACAGAGCTGTTCTATCCTCGGAACTGGCAGGACATTACGACTGACCAATTCATACAGACCGTGGACTCTTATATCCGTTGGTATAGCGAAAAACGCATTAAGCTCTCTCTGGGCTCACTCAGTCCCCTGGAATACCGGGCGAGCCTTGGAATCGCGGCATAAACAGTCCAAGTTTTACGCCGCACCCCCAGCCTGCCGATTTTCGGTCGGCGGCAACAAGACCTCGAATGCGGCATCTTCGCTCATGGCTTTGCCCGGGCCTGGTGCGATGACTGCGGGCACGACTACTTTGTGGCCTATTCCTGCAAGGGCCGCGGCGTCTGCCCCTCGTGCAACACCCGGTGCATGGTGGAGACGGCGGCACACCTCTGCGATCATGTTTTTCCCCGCCTGCCGGTGCGCCAGTGGGTGCTGTCGGTGCCGAAGCGGCTGGGCTACTTCATGCAGCGTGACGGGCGAGTACTGAACATGGTGCTGCGCATCTTCCTGCGGGTGATTGCGCAAAGCCTGCAATCCAACAGCCCTGGGGCGGCCCAGGTGGGGGAGTCGAATAAAGCGGCGCTGCACATAGGCGCAATCGCCTTCATCCACCGCTTCGGCTCCAGCCTGTCGGGCATGTGCACTTCCACGTCTGTGTGGTCGATGGGGTGTTTGAGGAAGTGGCGGTGGTGGATGAGGCCGATGCCCAATCCTCACTACCGGGCATCGTCTTTCACCCGGCTAGTGCTATCGATGCCACCGCTGTGGCCCAAGTGCAGGTCGATTTACGTCGCCGCATCCTGCGCGCCTTCGTCGGCCGGGGCCTGATCGAGCAAGCTGATGCCAAAGAGATGCTGGCCTACCAGCACAGCGGGTTCTCGGTCGATGCAGGCGTTTGCATTGAAGCAGACGACCGCGCAGCCCTGGAGCGGCTGCTGCGCTACTGCGCCCGCCCACCCTTTGCCATGGCGCGGCTGCGCAAAGAAGGTGCTGAGCTGGTGTACCGCTGCGCAAAGCAGCACAGCGAGCCTACCAGTGACAAGCGTGGCGCCAGGGTGGACGAACTGAATCTCACACCGCTGGAACTGATAGAGCGCATTGCAGCGCTGGTGCCACCGCCGCGTACGCACCGGCATCGATACTTTGGCGTGTTGGCGCCGAACTCTCCGCTCAGAGCAGCGGTGATGGCGCTGGCGACACCGGCACAACCGGCCAAGCACGTCGTGGTGCAGACCGAGCCAGCCGCCACGGGCGAGGGCGCGCTTGGGGTGGTGGTGCCGGGCAACGCGGCCTCACCCGCAACTGAACCTGTAGCACCACCCAAGCGCTCTAAGGCGCATTACCTGTGGGCGGTGCTGATAGCGCGCATCTTAGCGGCACCGAAGCTTATCTTAAGTAGGATCTTTCAACTTTCTCCGCACGCAGCTTCCGGTTCAGCGGCCCTAGCTACAGCACCAACTTTGCCACCCGTCCGGATATGGTGACCTTTGCATTACCTACCGTGCTGGGCGAATCGTGCATTCCGACCCCGGCAGATTTGCTGACTAACGATATTTCGCAGTCCCGCCTCGACCTGAATGCGGGGCCGTTTGAGATCCGAAACGTGCCCGCCATTACCAGTGCGGGACAAATTCAGCTGGTGACGCGCGACGCCTTGGGTCGGCAGCAGGTTTTGACGGTTCCGTATTACGTTGCCGCGGTGTTGCTGCGCCCTTGGAGAGGTCGTCGCGTGGCCTGTCATTCGGATTGCGTGGTCAATATACGACCCGATATTTTCCACAAATCGTCGAGCTTACCGGCACCCATTACCGTATCAATGCCAGTGCAGGCATGTCGCTGGCGTCCCTTGGCAATTTCAGTTTCGGCTATGCCGTGGGGTTGGGCTAGGCGATATCTGCGGGCAGGGCGTAAAACAAAAGGCTGGCTGACCATTTGCTCAGTGCGCTAGGCTTGAAAAAATGTATAGATCGCCTATCGGCGCGGATTAGCAGACTAAAATGCCTTAAACGCCGTTCTGGATAAAGAGTATTATTTTGGAGGCACGAGCATGGTTGGCTAATCTGCTGTACCCACTTTTAGCGGTCTTCTAGCCAACTAAGCGACCATTCAGCGGGTAAACCGGATCGTTATAGCCGGGCGTTGAAGGATGACCGGCAGACACCAGCGAGTCAATAAACGCTTCGTCGTCGCCCGAAATTACCGTGTCCACGGATGCGAAATAATCTTGCCATTGGGCCAATGTCCGCGGCCCGGCAATCACCGCACTGACGGCCTTGTTCGCCAGCACCCAAGCGGTGGCGAAATGGGCCAATTGCCGATTGCTTTTTTCGCAATAAATTTTGAGTGTCTGCGCAATCGCCAATGACTCTTCGCGAAACTCGGTTTCCAGGATGCGCTTGTCGCCACGACCCGCCCGGCTATTCGGGTCAATAGTGGAATGGGCGGTGTTGCCCGGTGCATATTTGCCGGTGAGCACGCCGCGCGCGATCGGACTATACGGCACCACGCCGATGCCATAATGCATACAGGCCGGAAGCACCTCCACCTCTGGCTGTCGATTGAGGAGGTTGTAATACGGCTGGCATACGACCGGGCCTGGCATGTTGAGTTGCGCCGCGAGATGCATCATTTCAGCGATGCGCCAACCGCGAAAATTTGATATTCCCCAGCTGCGAATTTTACCGTCTCGCAAGAGTTGTTCGATGCCGCGCATGGACTCGCCTAAATCCATGCCGTTGAAATCGCGATGCATGTAATAAATATCGATGCTGTCAGTCGCCATGCGCTTCAAGCTGGCCTCACATTCCCGCAATACCCATGAACGAGCGTATTTTGACTCGTTCGGGCGGTCGCTCATCTTGTTGCCGACTTTGGTCGCCAGCACCCAATGGTGGCGGTCATGTTTGAGTAATTCGCCCACCATCGATTCTGATTTACCCAGTGAATAGACGTCTGCGGTATCGATAAAATTCACGCCATGCTCACGCGCATGCGCAACAATATTCGCGGCCTCCGCCATATCGGTTTGATCGCCAAACATCATGGTGCCAAGGCACAGGCGGGAAACCGAGAGGGCGGATTTGCCCAGTGATGAATATTTCATGTTTGATCCCGATTCAAAAAATACTTTTCGGGCAGATTAACCGCAACCGCCGGGCAGCACATTGGCGGGCAGGGTGGTTTCATCACGTCCCTGCGCAGTCATACCCTCGGGCGGTTTTTTGCCGCCGCACACCCATGCAATCGGCACCGTGGGCGCATCCACGACAATCGCGGGCCGCCAAGTGAGCTGCTTGCCTTTAATGGAGGTGTAGGCACTGTT
>JANYGV010000142.1 GCA_025359285.1 Burkholderiales bacterium | reverse complement strand
GTGATTAGCGCAATGATTTCAGGTTCAGTCGCCACGTTTTCAATAATGCTGGTGCCTTCGGCTAACACGCCGAGAAACAAGCAGCTTTCAGTCGCGCCCACGCTGGGGTAGGGCAGTTTGTAATGGCAGGCCTTGAGCGGGCCACGACGGGTGGCGCGATAACCATCTTCGCTCACGGTAATTTCAGCACCAAACATTTTTGCGGCATCGAGATGAAAATCTACTGGCCGCGCGCCGATATTGCATCCCGAAACCACGGGCACGTGCGCCTCGCCCAGGCGATGCAGCAATACGCCGAGTAAAAGGATCGGAATCCGGTTCGAGCCACTGTCCGGAATCGGCACCTTGGCGGAGGCGAGTTTGGTCGCATCAATGGTGATGTCTGAGTCGCCGCTCCAAGTCAGCTTCGCACCCGATGCAGCCAGCATTTCGCAGGTGATTTCAACGTCGCCAATACGCGGCGCATTGAGTAATTTGGTTTGACCTTCGGCCAATAAAGCCGCCACCATCGCCTTGGTTGCAAAATTTTTAGCACCCAATCCTTTGATGCGCCCACTAACGGGTTGACCGCCGCTGATAACATATTTCGATTGTTTTGCTTGCATTAACATTTTTTGCTCGATCCTTAGGTTGCCGATTTTTCAATGAGAGAATGTTAACCGATGAATCCCCCGTCGGCGAAAGCAATCATGTCAACAATATGATTTTTGCTGTTGATCCGGCAGCAACAATTTTCGCTCGTTGTGTAAACCAGCATTGGGGTTGGCGCATAATGCCGCCTAACTTACAAACCCTAATATCTGCGCGGCGTTCGAGCAATTTTTGCCTTGAAACGCGCTCTGTATCAAGAGTTTTAAAAATTTAAATTAACAATACCTCATGACATCCACGCTCCCATGTGAAGACATCACCACCGACCCACAGTTTCGTCGCTTATCAAGTATTGTCGGCATTGAGGTGGAACTGCGTTACGCGACGCCAAATAACTTTGTGGGCCGCGATCTTTATTCGCCGCTGGATTGTGCGTGGCTGCATTGCAATGGCGCGACTGCGCTGGAGATCGCTGTCGCCTGGCTGAAGAATGCACGTCCTGATTTATCAATGCTGGTGCTTGATGCCTTGCGGCCGCAGCGCGTGCAGGAACAGCTTTGGGCGTCACTGCAAGGCACCGATCTACTCGGTTATTTGGCGAATCCAGTTCGCGGTTCAATCCATTCCTTTGGCATGGCAGTCGATATCACGCTTATTGACGAACAAGGCAACGAGCTTGACATGGGCACGCCGTTTGATGATCTCACTGAGCTTTCACATCCCCGGCTTGAGAAAAAATTTCTGGCGACGGGTGCACTGACCACCACGCAAATTGCCAATCGACAACTACTGCGAGATGCGATGCAATGCGGCGGTTGGCTCGGGATCGAGAGCGAATGGTGGCATTTTGATTGTGGCAATCGCGATGACGTGCGCGCAAATTACACGCGAATATTATGACTAGCCGCCCGCATAAGCCGACAACGGCAGCGCCCAGGCGGATTCCGTTTTCGAGCGCGTAATCCAGTCAATAAGCGCATCCAGAATAGGCTGCGCGACGCTACTGATCGCCAACGGATGATTGATAAACGCGGCTGCCACGCAGAGCTCGTTGGTGCCATCCGGCACATAGCCCGCGACTGCAACAACATTCTTGAGCGTGCCGGTTTTTAGCCGCGCGCGCTGTGCAGCTGGGCTTTCACGCAGGCGGCGGCGCATGGTGCCATCAAGGGCTGCAATCGGCAAGCTCGCCATAAATTCGGGTGCCCAGTTGCTGTGCGCGCCAATCGTCAACAGTGCTGTCATTTGCGATGGGCTGATGCGTTCGGTACGTGATAAACCTGAACCGTTTTCCAGTACGAGACCATCGTCATTGATGGCATGCCGCTTAAGCCACGCGCGAACTTCCTGATCGGCACGCGCGGCGGTGGATAGATTATTTTTAGCTGTCCTCAGCGTACCCAGCGTTAAATATAACAAGCGCGCAAGTGTGTTGTCGGATGATTTATTGATGTCGCGAATGACCTCGGCCAGCGGTCGTGAACGGTGCTGTGCCAAGATTCGTGTGTCTGTTGAGCTTAGCGCGCCTTCCCTCGCCGTACCGTTGAAAGTGCCACCCATTTCGCGCCACAACGAACGAAACAAACGATCCGCATATTCGCGTCGATCCAGCAAATTTAATTCTGTACTCGCCACACAGTTTTTTGGAAAAGTACCGTTGATGATGATGCGAATGCTGCCGTCAGCACCGCGTTCTACAGTAGGTGATTTCCACCCATCTTCCCATGTGTTGCAAGCTGCGTCTATCAAGGTCATCTTGTTTGCGACTGATACGCCGTCAAGCGTGGGAGATATTTCAATGGCGAGCGAACGTACGTCGCTTCTGAAACTAACATCATGCAAATTCATGTTGAGAAGCAGAGCATCCGGAATCACGTTGTAGCGAAATTCTGGTTCGTCATCAAATTGCGGTGCGCCAATATCCGCGCGCGGAGGCTGAAACAATTCGCGATCAATCGTGAGATCGCCGCGAATCTCGCGAATGCCTTGTGCTCTGACTGTGTGCAGCATCGTTTGCAATGCACGCCAATCGAGATCGGCATCGCCCAGGCCGCGCAGCGTAAGATCACCTTCCAGCACATCATTAACAATTTTGGCGCGGGTCACTATTTCAGTTCGCCCAAGATAAGTCGGCCCCAGGCGTTCTAAGCCCACCAGCGTTGTCAGCAATTTAATGGTCGAGGCGGGCTGCATGCTGGTGACGTCATTGTGGGCAGTAACGATTGCACCGTCAGACAAACGTATGACCTTAATGGCGAGCGCTTCTTCAGGAATTTGCGCGGCGCGAAGCATGCTGACAACGACATCCGGCAATTGATGAGGCGCATGCGTTTGCGCTGAGCAAATTTCTGCGCCCAACAGTATGAGCAACATAAATAGGGTGATAAGGAATTTGAGCATAAAGTTTTTAATGCATAAATTTTGTTTTTGGCAACTGATCGATCACAAATTGTCCATGCACTTCAGCATCAAGGGCATGGTCCAGTCCGCTTGAAATTCATTGCACCAAAGTCGAAATCAGACTCGGCAAGTGGTGCCAATGTGAATCGTTGCACGAGCGAATCACGGCTTTCTGCCGGCTCAATGATGGCGTCTGAATTGATGGCCTGATCGTCCCATAGAATCGCAATACGTTCTTGTTTGATGCTCACTAGGCGGCCGCGAAAACGTGATGATAATTTAGAAACGAAGGTCGCGCCAAGATTGTCTTTGCACAGACTGATTTTACCAAACCATTTATCCTGATAGCGGCCAAATAATCTGTCTTGTGAATTTGCGTCGAGCTCTTTTTCGCGGTGTGCTAAAGACGCAGATACAGATCCAGATTGGCTTGCTGCCGCCGCAGCGGGTTTGAGGTTAGCCGTTATGATTTTAGACGTCACCAAAGAAGCCAGTTGATCAATCAAAAATTGACGGGCGGGCACTGAGTTCATGTTCATCAATATGGCAAAACCTGCGCCGCGAGACGGATACGTCACATAGTAAGCGAGCATTCCCGCCACGCCGCCGTAATGCTCAAATCGAGTCTCATTTTTGGCCATAACAAATTGCATACCGAGACCATAAGATTCGACTTCAATGGGCTGTAATTTATCGTCGAAAGCCGTGCGCGTGACGGCCAGTCCTGAATGAAGATCCTGCCAAATTGCGTCTGTGATTTTAAGGCCGGAAGTACGTGGGCTCAATTGGAATAACAGCCATTTGCTCATCGCTGACGCGTCGCAGCGAACGCCACCCGCAGCGGCGTCTAACCCTTCGCCTACGATGCCATTATCAGCTCTGACTGTGTGTGCGACACCGCCAATCAATATATGCGGCTGTGCCAACACGGGGCGCATCGCCATATTCGTTTCACTTACTAAACAGTTCATGCCAAGCGGCGCAAAAATTCGCTCACGGACGAATTCGCCGTACGACACACCGGATGCGCGGCGTACCACTTCGCCCGCCAGCGCATAGTTCAAATTACTGTATCTGAACATGCTGCCGTCGCGCGCGCTGTCACCGAGTACATTCAGTCCCGTGACGAGATTGGCGAACTCAAATGAATTAGGCTGCGGCCACAAAAGTGGTTCCAGGCGATCCAGATCAAGCCCTGTTTGATGTGACAAAGTTTGGCGAATAGTGAGTTTTGCCACCAGCGGGTTTGCATCGCTAAGCTCGGGAATATGGCGTGAAAGCGAATCGTCCCATTTTACTTTTCCCTCTTGCACCAGCAACGCCATGGCCAGCGCGGTAATCGATTTCGAGATGGAGCCAACCTTGAATAGCGTGCTGATATCTACTTGTGTGCCCTCATTCACCTTGGTTACACCAAAGCTTTTTTGATAGACAACCCTACCTTCTCTGACGAATACAATCGCTAGTCCCGGAAGAGAAAAGCGGCGCATGGCAGCATTGGCCATATCATCAATTTGCCGATTCGGAATTGGCTTGTCGCGGGCTTTTGTGCGATTGAGCACTTGTGGAGACGTTTCGTTGCTGTGCGCCGACATTGCACAAAGCAAAACTGCACTAAGAGCAGCGCGGCGTAGCGAAGAAAACATAACCATCTTTTGAGAGCAGCCAGGAACCGTTTGCTAAAGCGGAAGGGGAGGCAAAGAGATTGTCCCTCCGCCTCCCCACTTGTTTCACAACTTTTTATTTACTGTGACAGCACTTACAAAAACTTGTAGTTCAAACGCAAGATGAACGAGCGCAAGCGTGGGTCGCCCACACGACCATCCCAGCCCGCGCCCGCGACGTTATCAACGTTATGGTTCGAGAACGATGGTTTGGTGTCAAACAAGTTTTTGATACCGGCAGTAACGGAAAGATTCTTGATGCCGGTATAGGTGCCCGTCAGGTTATAGAGCGTATAGCTTTTGATGCGATCAGGAGCCCCCGCAGCCGTAAAGCCTGAGCCAAATCCATCCCGCTCGGCTTCGTAGCTGCCAGTGTAGTTTTGCGACAAGGTTGTGCTCCACGGGCCCTGCGACCAGGTCACGTTAGCGGCATGTTTCCAACGCACATGCAGGTCGAATCCGTTGGTGGTATCGCCAAATTTGCCAACGAGTTCGGTGTAGGGATCCGCGTCACTGAAGCGGCTCTTGAAGCTATCGGTGTAGGTGCCTTCCAGCGTGGCTGCAAACTGGCCCACATCTGTCT
>JANYGV010000134.1 GCA_025359285.1 Burkholderiales bacterium | reverse complement strand
CTGTCCCACTTTCAAATTATTATTTTTGAGCCGATTCACATCACGCAATGCCTGCACGCTGGTGCCCGTGCGCAGCGAAATGGAATGCAGCGTGTCGCCGCGGGCCACGCGATACGTGGTGCGAGTGTTGGGCGCATCCTTATGCTTATCCTTATCATTTGCCACGGCAACCGCGGCAGCGGGCTCAGCCATCGGCGTGTTTGTGATGGTGTTTGCCATCGAGTTGGAATCAACGCCCGCCTGCGAATTTTTCAACGCGACTTTTTTATCCAGCATCGCCGTCATCGCTTTAGCCTGACCGGCTATCGGCACCATGAAGGTGGCGGGTTTGAGGAATTTGCCTTTGCGTTCGGCGAAAGGCCCACCGGTTGCGCGCAGATACGAGCCGGTCATGCCGTAGCGGCGTGCCACTCCGTCGATAGAATCGCCCTTGCGTGCGGCCACGGTCTGCCACGACACCATCGGGCCATTGAGCGATTGGTACAGCCGCAAATTGCTGCTGAATATTTCAGCGTTCTCGGTGGGCACTAAAAAATAGCCAGTGCCCGATGCGGCCACCGGCCGATTAAATGCGGGGTTTAGTGCCGAGAATTCATCGTCGGCCATTTCGGCCAATTTTGCGGCGAGCTTGATATCGATCTTGGCGGGCGCGGTGACCTTGCTGAAATACGGTTTGTTATCGACTGCGGTCAGCTCGACCCCGTAGCTGGCGGGCGAGAGCACAATATTTTTGACCGCGATCAGTTTCGGCACATAGCTGCGCGTTTCGTTGGGCAGGTTAAGGGAGGCAAAATCGGTCGGCAGTCCACGTTTTTGATTGGCTTGAATCGCGCGACCCACGCAGCCTTCGCCGCAGTTGTAGGCCGCGAACGCGAGCTCCCAGGAATTAAACATGCCATGTAGCTTTTGCAAATAGTCGAGCGCCGCATTGGTGGAAAGCAGCACGTCGCGGCGATGATCGGCATGCCAATCCTGCTTCAGGCCAAAGCTTGTGCCGGTCGACGGAATAAATTGCCACATGCCGGATGCGTGGGCGGTGGACGCGGCCTGTGGATTGAACGCGCTTTCGATGATCGGCAGCAGTGCGATTTCGGTCGGCAGATTGCGCCGTTCAAGCTCCTCGACAATATAGTAAAGATAGCGCGAACCGCGCGCGACAAAGCGTTTGATGTAATCCTGTTTTTGCGCATAAAACTGCTCATGGTTTGCGACTTGCGGCATGTTCAATTCATTCATCACAAAGCCGCGACGAATGCGTTCCCACAGATCAGCGTCGTTGACGAGCTGCGGCACAATCACGCCGGAAGTCGTTTCAGCAAGGGGCGCGACGATTGAGGCAGTCGCGTGTGTGCCTGGTGGCAGCGGTGCGGGGTCTACTGTGACTGCGGCGGCTGGCGCGGCGGTCGGCGCAACACCATTGCCGGCAATGTCAGCGTCGGCAGCATCGGCTGCCCCCGCGAAAATGAGAAAAAATAATAACGCGCATATTGAGTAGTGCAGTCGCTTGAATATCATCGGTTTCCTCAATCACGTTGCTACAAGGTCAGCGAAAAATGATTCACCAACGCGCCGGGCAAGCGCGCTGAACCCGTGGAGCGCTCGCCATAGCTTGCGGAATCAAGAATCCAATCGCGTTCCTGCGTCAAATCAACTAAATTTTCGCCGAGCACGCGATACGCCGAATCGTCAAATCGCATCACGTTGAGCGGTGCTTTGATTTCGCCACCCTCAACCCAGAAAGTGGCGAAACGGGTCATGCCGGTCATGCGGCAATTGGCGCGATCTGAATAATTTAGATACCAAAGATTGCCAATCATGATGCCGGTGTCGAGATTTTTCAGCACATCCACATGTGCTAATTTTCCCGCCGCCATGTCGAGTGATTCAGGCGCTTCGGCGCTGTTTGCGCCGTTGGTTTCAATCGCAAATTCACGCGCGGAGCGCGGGCTCACCAAGGCACCCGCGTGCTTGCCCGCATGAATGAGCGAGACCGTCGGTGCCTTGATAAAACCGTCACCCTGAAAGCCGGGGGCGACGCCATCTTTTGAATTTTCAAACAGCGACACCATTGCATTAAGCGATTGCGAACCATCTTCCAGTTTTAGTAGCGGGCTTTGCTTGGTGCGCTGCGATTTTTCACCAAAGCCGCCCCATGAAAGCAATCCAACAATTTCGTTTATTGCCGAGGGTGAGAGATAGGCGCGGTATTCACCCGGTGAAAGTGACTTCGCAGGACGCTGCAAAATTTCCAGTTGGGTGGTCGCAAACGCCATTTTTTTCTGTAATTCGGCGGCGTCCCAGTGCGTGCCCGCATAGCCGGATTTTACCGCCTTATCAGCAGCGTGATAAAGGCACCATTCGAAATTAAAATTATCGACGCGATGCCAATTACGCTGCCCCAGCGAATTCGCGAAGCCCTTGTAAATCGCGCCCGATGCGAAAATACCGACCAAATCTTTACCGCGTCCGGCGTTGATTACTTGCTCCAGCATGTCGGCATCAGTGGGCAATTGCGACGCGCCGATATGCTCGGTGGAAATGGGCGTTTGGTTGAATAATAAATAGGGATCTTCCGGCAAATCGCCTAAATCGCGACGCAGTGTTTCGAGCGCCGCGCGAATC
>JANYGV010000339.1 GCA_025359285.1 Burkholderiales bacterium | reverse complement strand
GATTGCGCGGAGGCGTTGCGCAAGCACACCGTGAATGCGCCTGGGGCCGGCACGCGTGCACATCTTGAAATCTTGCCGCTCTATTCACGCCTCACCAATCAAGAACAGGATCGCGTGTTTCAATTAAGCGGTCGCCGTCGGATCGTGCTGGCCACCAACGTCGCGGAGACCTCGCTCACGGTGCCCGGCATTCGCTATGTGATTGACGCAGGTGTCGCGCGGATTAACCGTTATTCGGCGCGATCAAAAATTAACCAGTTGCAGATCGAGGCGATTTCGCAAGCCTCTGCCAAGCAGCGCGCGGGCCGTTGTGGCCGTGTGGCCGATGGCATTGCGATTCGGTTGTACAGCGAAGAGGACCACGACGCACGCCCCGCATTCACCACGCCAGAAATTTTGCGCACCTCACTCGCGGCGGTGATTCTGCGCATGAAAGCGCTCGATTTGGGTGAGATTGCTGATTTCCCATTTATTGAGCCACCATCATCGCGGATGATCGAAGATGGTTATCGACAACTGTTTGAATTGGGCGCGGTGGACGAAGCCAAAGCGCTCACGCCGCTGGGCTTCACGCTGGCAAAATTCCCGGTAGACCCAGCACTGGCGCGGATGTTGGTGGCGGCCGCGAAAGAATCGGCGCTGAAAGAAGTGCTGATTATTGCCTCCGCGCTATCGGTGCAAGATCCGCGAAATCGTCCACATGACAAGCAGCAAGAATCACAAATCGCGCACGAAAAATTCGTTAATCCGCAATCGGAATTTTTAGCCTTCATCAAAATGTGGGAGTTCTACGATGAAGCGTTGAAACATAAAAAATCGAATCGCAAATTCGATCAAATGCTGATCGAAAATTTCCTCTCGCCGCTGCGCATGCGCGAATGGCGCGATGTGCATGCGCAATTGGCCGATATGGTGGCTGCGCAAAATATGAAGTTGAATATCGCTCCAGCACGCTTTGAAGAAATCCATCGCGCGCTGTTGACGGGATTGCTCGCCAACGTCGGCACCAAGGCAATCGAGGGCGATCATTACCTCGGCACGCGCGGCCTGAAATTCCAACTGCCGCGCGCGCAGCAGCAGCACGCTGCCCAAAAAGCGACGCGTATGAAATGGCTGATGGCGGCGGAGTTGACTGAGACGACTCGCGTCTATGCGCGCACCGTGGCCGCAATTGAGCCGGAGTGGATCGAGCAGCTTGCCATCCATCTGGTTACGCGCACGCACCACGATCCGCATTGGGAGCGGAAAAGTGGACAGGTGGTCGCGTTTGAACAGGTCGCGTTGTATGGGTTGATCGTGAATCCGCGCAAGCGCGTTCATTACGGCGCGATCAAGCCGATTGAGTCGCGTGAGATATTTATTCGTCAGGGCTTGGTCGCGGGCGAAGTGGATACGCACGGCAAATTTTTGCGTAACAACATGCGGCTGGTGGATGAAATTGAAGACATCGAAAACAAAGCGCGCCGTCAGGATGTGTTGATTGATGAAGATGAAATGGTCGCGCTATATGATGCGATTATTCCGACTGATGTGGTCAACATGGCGGGCTTCGAGCGCTGGCGCAGGGAGGCGGAGCGCACTAACGCGAATGTGCTGATGTTCTCGCGTGAACAGTTGATGCGGCGTGCGGCGTCCGAAATTACGTTTGATTTATTCCCAAAATCGCTCAAAACCCGCGGTGCGACCTATCCGCTCAGTTACCGTTTTGAGCCCACGCATCCGTTGGACGGTGTGACGATCACGCTTCCAGTTGCGGTCTTAAACCAAGTGCCTGCCGCGCGGTTTGACTGGTTGGTGATGGGTATGCTGCGCGAGAAAGTGGCAGCAGTGATCAAGACGTTACCGCAGCGATTGCGCAGCCCGCTGGTACCGGTGCCGGACACAGTGAGTGAATTTATCGAGCATATTTTGAAAATGGATGACATGCGAGATTTATCCGCTGCCGAAGCACCGTTGACGGAGGCGATCACCGCGTTTTTAAAGCGCGCGAAAAATATTGATCCGCCGAAGGACGCTTGGGACTTGTCGCGCGTCACCACCCATCTGAATATGAATTTCAAAATTGTCGATGCCGACGGCAAAGAGCTGGCGATGTCGCGCGATTTTGCGGCGCTGAAATTGCAATTCGCCGATGCATCGCGCACGGTGTTTTCCACACTGCACAGCAATCGTCTTGAGCAGGATAATTTGACGCGCTGGCCTAATGAACTGGATGAATTGCCGGCGACGATAAATTTTGAAAAATCCGGTATTCGTTACGATGGCTATCCGTCGCTAATGGATCACGGCAATGATGTGTCGATTCGCATTTTGGACGAGCCGCTGTTAGCCAAACACAACCACCGGCGCGGCTTGACAAGGCTTTTCATGCTGGAAGCCGCAGAACAAGCCAAGTTTGCTGAGCGCAGCATCAAAGTTTCGCCGATTGCCGCGTTTCAATTCGCCAGCTATTTTCCCGAGGCAAAAAACCATGCGCAGGATGCGCTGCGCATGGAGCTGGTGTTTGCGGCATTTGCGATGACGTTTGTGGATTTGGAAGGTGAGGGCGTGAGGACG
>JANYGV010000096.1 GCA_025359285.1 Burkholderiales bacterium | reverse complement strand
GTTTTGCCTTCAAATACGCCGGATAAAATCTCCACCGAGTCGCTTTCGCGGCGCTGCGTCACATGGCGCGAGGTACCCGGTTTTCGGCGATCTAGATCATGCTGGATGTCGGCCTCGGTTAGCGACATTCCTGGCGGACAGCCATCAATGACGCAACCAATCGCCGGACCATGAGATTCGCCAAAATTGGTGACAGTAAACAGCGTGCCGAGAGTGCTGCCGGGCATAGGGTTTTCGCTCGAAAAGTTTAAACACGAAAGGTACCATTGATTTTAGCATGCGCACTTTTATTGGCCTTCGTTTTGAGCGATAAAAATGTCAAACCCTTGCATTGCCGGGAGGTTTAAAGCACTAATGCTCTAAAACGCCCGTCAATACTAGGGTTTGATAATCGCCTTTGTTTCGTCAGCATCAACCCAACCAAACAGCTTTTTGTTGCTAACTGAAATGGCGGCGAAACGCGTCCATCAATTTATCTGCAGCTTCTTTCGACACCGCGGCTTCAAGCACGCGGCTGCAGGTAGTCACGGCGCGGATTAGTTGTTCGCCATTATTGGCAGACAAAATTTTGC
Source organism: Burkholderiales bacterium (assembly GCA_025359285.1). Classification (GTDB taxonomy): domain Bacteria; phylum Pseudomonadota; class Gammaproteobacteria; order Burkholderiales; family Usitatibacteraceae; genus UKL13-2. The sequence goes on along the minus strand of JANYGV010000096.1, from coordinate 22,723 downwards.
CCTGCACGAGCAGCACATCGCGACCCAGAATCTGCCGTAAATCCTGCACCAGCGTGCCTTTAACCGTTTCAAGGTGTCGGGCATCGACTTCGCTTTCCCATTGCGCGCGCGCGGCGTCGGACATCGACGGCAGTGAATCACTGGCGGGCGCGCCACGGATGCCAATCGGTACGCTGGTTTGCGGCGGTTCCGGCGACGGCTCGCTGGCCCACGTGGTCTTCAAAAATTCTTTCGCGGAAACGGGCGCGGGCTTGACCATGTCCGGCGTGCTCGCTCGCATTGGCTCCATGGCCTGCGTGCGATTCATCGGGTCACTCGCCGCAGCAACCACTTTCAGGCGCGTGGTCGCGGTTAGATTAGGCTCGGATTGCACTTGTACTAATGACGACGCCGGCACGGCATTGACAAGCGCCAGACGGATCAAGCTGCGCAATGATTCATCGGTATCGGTCGCTCCGATTAACCGCGGGTCGGTCACGCATTGTTTAAATGTTCGCCGATTATCGATGACGTGAAGCAGCCGCGACAGCGAGGAAGGCAGCTTGATGCCAAGGCGCTGCAATTCATTGATTGCCTCTTCATTTTTAGTCAGAACAACATGATCACTTGCTAATTCTTCGAGGCGCATATTTTATTTAAATGTTGAGTGGACAAATGATGTGGAGAAATTCGAAACAACGATCCTAAACGACATGATTAGCGGCTCATTGAGCATCTGCTTCAACCCTTGATTGAGCCAAAAACTTTTTTCAAGATATCACTCCCAGCGCCTAATGGATTTTCGCGAAGTTTTTTCTCTTCTTCGCCAATCATGAAATACAGGCCATCAAGCGCCTTGCTGGTCACGTGGGTTTCGACCCGCGTTTGCTCCGGCTTTAGCTGCACAAAACCGGTTTTTTGAATACGGCTAGCGAATTCATTATATTGCGTTGCCAAGCCAATTTTATCGGTAACTTTGGTCACGATTGGTAAAAATTTTTCGTTTAGAGGCGCCTGCGTTTTGTCGCGAAAAAAAGTCGTTACTGAATTATTCCCGCCCGACAGAATGCCTTTTGCATCCTCGACGCTCATCGCATTGACGGCACTGACAAGCAATGTTTTTGCCTGCGGCACGGCTTGTTCAGCGGCACGATTTATACCGAGCTTCAGATCGTCAATATCTTTACCGCGCCCCAGCAGCTTGATGGCGCGCTCGGCTTTTTCAATCCAGTCCGGCAATGGAATACGAACTTTATCGTTTCCCCAAAAACCGTCATCTTTACCCAGCAGCGCCACAGCCACTTCGGCACCTTTCTCCAACGCAGTTTTGACGCCGAGCGAAGCGTCTTTTTGCGACAAATCCGATAACGACAAGGCAAAACTATCGCGTGTATAAAGCGCCGCGGGCCAACCCACCAATAGTGCAGCAGCGCCGACGGCCAGCCTAACGATCGACTGCCTGCGCGCCGTATCCAAACCCGTATCCACCGCATCGGGTGCGTCGTGATCATGAATTAGCGCGACTGGGGAAAACGTGTGAACGATTAGTTTGGACATGATGATTTCCTGAGGTAAATGATACGAACTGACGGCGTAGCGGTTATTGGTATGGCGTGCCGGTTTCATGGCTACTCGGTGTAGCGACGACTCGTCGCCATGTCCCCCTCCATACCTCCAAGTATGATCCTGAAATTAGTTTATTCACAAGCGCGTAGCCACCATTTTGGTCATATCGAGCCGATAGCATGATGCACTTAATTCATCCATTTTGGTGTAGTGAAAGCATGGATAGAGGCGTTGACACCTACGCTAAACCAGAGTAACTTACTGAATGGTCAGTTATATTCTCATTGCAATTAGTCGTTAAAAAAGGTTTTTAGCATGATGAAAAACTTCTTCTCCCGCAGTTTCTTATGCTTGCCACTGATTCAACAAAACGCGGCTGGCTGGGTGTTTGCAGTGGTCGGACTTGCGTTTATCGCGGGCTGTGCGAAGCCTGACGCGGCAGTGCCCGCACCACGCCCCGCCTTGGCTTACAAGATCAAAGCTGGCGCGGGATCAGAAACCGAAATCTATCCTGGCGAAATTCGCGCCCGAATTGAAGCCGACCATGCGTTTCGGGTCAGCGGCAAAATCGCGCAACGGTTAGTTGATGCCGGTACTACCGTCAAAAAAGGCCAGCCCTTGGCGCGAATCGACCCTCAAGACGTGCGTTTAGCAGCAGATTCTGCGCGCGCGCAAGTAGCCGCGCAAAAAACCGAAGCCGAATTTGCAGGCGCTGAATTGAAGCGCTATAAAGATTTGTTTGCAAAAGGTTTTGTCAGCCAATCGGCGTTGGACCAGAAAATAAATGTTGCCAACGCGGCCACGGCTCGCCTGGATGCGCAGCGCGCGCAAGCTGGCGTGTCCATTAATCAGGCAGGCTACGCCACGCTGCTGGCCGAAACAGATGGCGTGGTGACGCAGGTCATGGTCGAAGCCGGGCAAGTCGTGGCCGCGGGACAAGCGGTGATGAAGATTGCCAACCCAAAGGACAAAGAACTGGTAATTACCATTCCCGAGTCGAAGCTGTCTGATTTTAGAACCGCTTCCAAATCGGATCTAGCCGGTCTTAAAGTCGCGTTATGGTCGCAGCCAGGCAAATACTATGCCGCGAAAATTCGCGAAATTGCCGGGTCGGCCGATCCAGTAACGCGAACCTATCTGGCCAAACTCGCCCTGCAAACACCAGACGAATCCGTTCAGCTTGGCATGACCGCCTACGCGGTGTTTGGCAACAGCAACGACGCCGACACATTGGCGGTGCCGCTGTCTTCGCTGTATGTCAAAACCACCGCCACCGGCACCACTACCGGGGTTTGGCAGATTGCCGCAGACGGCAAAGTGACTTTGAAACCGGTGGCGGTGTTGCAATATCGCGAGACCTCGGCATTCATCAAACCGGATGTGGCGAACACGGTAAAAGTCGGCGATATGATCGTCGCGGCGGGCGTGCATAAATTGCGTGATGGCGAAATCGTCAAACCCATTAGCGACGCGGTGATTACCGGCGATGGCAAAGTCGCTTCTGCGCCCATGCCCGTGACGGGCGAAAAAAACGCCTCACTCACGCAGCTGCCAGCCGTGCAACCATAAATTATCCGATTGCCAAAGTGCCACACCTCGGTCCTTAAATAACGACATCAGCCACTATGAAAAATTTTAATTTAAGCGAATGGGCGCTCAAGCACCAGCCGCTGGTGCTTTATCTGATCGTCATTTTGGCTGTTATTGGCGTTATTTCTTTTGGTCGCCTGGGCCAGTCGGAGGATCCGCCGTTCACGTTTAAATTCATGACGATTCGCACCAACTGGCCTGGCGCATCGGTAAATGAAGTTGACCAACAAATTACCGAGCGGCTTGAGAAAAAGTTACAGGAAGTACCGAATATCAATTTCATCCGCAGCTATTCAAGGCCCGGCGAATCGCTGATTTTCTTCGCGATCAGCGACGCGGCACCCTCCTCTGCTGTGGCTGAAACTTCTTACCAAATACGAAAGCGCGTAGGCGATATTCGCCAGACATTGCCACAAGGCGCGCTCGGGCCGTTTTTCAATGATGAATTTGGCGACACTTTCGGCAATATTTTCGCGCTTTCTGGACAGGGCTTCTCGTATGCGGACAAAAAAATATATGTCGACCGATTACGTCGTGAGCTGTTGCGCATTCCAGATGTGTCCAAGGTCGACATTATTGGTGAGCAGGAAGAAAAAATTTACATCGAGTTATCGAACGTAAAGCTGGCGACACTCGGCATTGATGGCACCACCATCGTTCAGGCCATGCAGGCGCAAAACGCGGTGGCACCCGGCGGTGCGTTTGAAACCGAAACCGACAAAATTTTTGTGCGCGCGAACGGCGGTTTCGACAGCGTCGATGCGATTCGTAATTTCACGCTCCGAGCAAATGGCCGGGTATTAAAAATTGGCGATATTGCGACCGTGAGGCGCGGATATGTCGACCCGCCGTTCACCAAAATGCGATTTATGGGCGATGATGCGCTCGGCCTCGGCGTGTCCATGCGCCAAGGCGGAGATATTATCCAGCTCGGCCACAATCTTGATGCGGTATTGCACAAACAAGAAGCCAATTTACCGGTGGGGCTCGAACTGCATCGGGTAAACGACCAGCCCAAAGCGGTGCAGGCCAGTATTCGTGAGTTCGCGCGCTCGTTGGCGGAGGCGGTCATCATCGTACTGGCGGTGACATTCTTCAGCCTCGGTGTTCGTACCGGATTTGTCGTAGCACTGTCGATCCCATTGGTGCTGGCAGCGACTTTTCTATTCATGTATTTATTCGATGTCGGCCTGCATAAAATCTCGTTGGGCGCATTGATTTTGTCGCTGGGGCTGCTCGTTGATGATGCAATTATTGCGGTCGAAATGATGGCCATCAAAATGGAGCAAGGTTGGGAGCGCAGCAAGGCCGCAAGCTTTGCCTATACCTCAACCGCGTTTCCCATGTTGACAGGTACATTGGTCACCGCAGCAGGCTTTTTGCCGATTGCAACCGCCAAATCAGGCACGGGTGAATACACGCGCTCGATTTTCCAGGTGACCTCGCTGGCGCTGATCATCTCGTGGTTCGCGGCCGTTATTTTCATTCCCTATCTTGGCTTCAAATTTTTGCCGGACTATCGCAACGGATTGCCGGTGACCACGCCGCGTATGCGCCGCATGGCAGACTGGTTGAGCAAAATTCCTTTCGTGGGCAGGCATATGGCGAACAGCTTGGCCCCTGCCGGAGCGACGGTAGCGGCTGATTTGACGCATGCGCAGGTGGAGCATGGGGCGCGCAAGGATCACAAGGCCGATCGCGATGTTGATCACGATGTCGATCACGATGTGTATGACAAACCGTTCTACAAGCGGTTTCGCCGCGCCGTTGCTTGGTGCGTTACGCGACGCAAGACCGTGATTTTACTCACCGTGCTGTTATTCGCGGTCAGCATATTTGCGTTCAAATTCGTGCAGCAGCAGTTTTTTCCGTCATCAACCCGCGTCGAACTCATGGTTGATATGAAGCTTGCCGAGGGTTCATCGTTTGCGGCAACGATGGAGCAGGTAAAAAAGATGGAATTGGCGCTAGATAAAGAGAAAAACCTATTCGACAACTACGTGAGCTATGTCGGTACTGGCAGTACTCGATTTTATTTTCCGCTGGATCAACAGCTTCCCGCCGCCAGCTTTGCACAATTCGTCGTGACCGCCAAAGGTGTTCCCCAACGTGAAGCGCTGCGGCTGAAAATTGTCGAGCTATTTAATACGGATTTCCCAGCCGTGCGTGGCCGTGTGTCCCGCCTAGAGAATGGCCCGCCGGTGGGCTTTCCAATCCAGTTGCGCGTATCGGGCGAGGAAATTGCGACGGTTCGCATACAGGCGCGCAAGGTCGCCGATTTACTACGCGGTAATCCAAACACCGCGAATGTCCAATTTGACTGGGACGAGATGGCAAAGGTCATCAAACTCGATATTGATCAGGATAAGGCACGCCTGCTGGGCATCTCCAGCCAGGAGCTGGCCAGCTTCCTGAACAGTTCACTGAACGGCACGCAAGCGACTTTTTTCCGTGAACGCGATAAGCTCGTTGAGGTCTTGATACGCGGCCCGGACAATGAGCGCGCCCGTTTGTCCTTGCTGGAAAGTCTGTCGGTGCCCACCCGCTCAGGCAAAGCGGTGCCATTGACGCAAATCGCCAACGTGAAATATGAGTTTGAAGAAGGGGTGATCTGGCGGCGCGATCGTTTGCCCACGATTACGGTGCGAGCTGATATTGGCGTTGAAGGCGTGCAACCCGCCACCGTCATCGCACAGCTCAATCTGGAATTGGAGAAATTGCGCGTTGATTTGCCGCCTGGTTATAGAATCGACATTGGCGGCGCGGTTGAGGAGAGTGCGAAAGCTGGCGCATCCATTGCGGCAGGTATTCCTTTGTTTTTATTTGTGGTGCTGACGGTGCTGATGATCCAGCTGAAAAGTTTTCAGCGCGTCATTATTGTGGTGCTGACCGCGCCTTTAGGGCTAATCGGCGTAGCGAGTTTTCTGCTGATTTTCAATAAACCGATGGGCTTCGTTGCCCAGCTCGGCATCATTGCCCTGTTCGGCATGATCATGCGCAATTCGGTTATTTTGATTGACCAGATAGAGCACGATATCGGCGAAGGCCATAAACCTTTCGACGCGATTATTGATGCGACGGTGCGGCGATTGCGCCCCATTGTGCTGACGGCTGCCGCCGCGATTCTCGCCATGATTCCGCTAACACGCTCTGATTTTTTTGGCCCGATGGCGGTCGCGATTATGGGCGGATTATTGGTCGCCACACTGCTGACATTGCTATTTCTGCCCGCACTGTATGCCGCTTGGTTCCGCATTCACCCCGCCACGCCGGGGAAAACACGGGTAGTGCCGGAAGAACCCTGATTCCAACACCGTACACCGGATTTAGGTGACGCACGTTACAATTGGTCGACGAAGTTTTCATCGACCAATTGTTTACCCCATGACCATTCGCCCTCGGCTTCGAATGCTATCGCTAACCTCGCTAACCTCGCTAAGCTGTCTAAGCGTTCTGTTTTCAATCTCTGCATTTCTTCAATCTGGGGTGGTGGGTGCTCAATCATCCGCATCTGCGGATGCACCCTCAATTCCGGCGGTGGTCAGCAAAATTGCCCCGCCAATAGCTGCAAATAGCAGTTCAAAATCGCGGCCTAAAATTGCCCTGGTTTTATCCGGCGGGGGGGCGCGCGGCGCAGCGCATGTGGGCGTGATCAAAGTGTTAGAAGAAATGCATATCCCCATTGATTTCATCACCGGCACCAGCATGGGCGCACTGATCGGGGCATCTTACGCATCCGGCACCTCAATCAAAGAATTGGAGGATCGGCTTGCGTCAGCCGACTGGAACGATCTTTTTACCGATATCAGCCCGCGTGCGGATCGAAGTTTTTTACGCAAGGAAGAAGACCAAGCGCGCTTATTGAAATTGGAAATTGGCGTGAAGGCGGACGGCTTGCGGCTACCGGCCGGCGCGATTTCCGGCCAGAAGCTCGATATTTTATTCGCGCAAGTGACGCGTAACTCGTCAGGGTTAGTGAATTTTGACAAGCTGCCGATCCCGTTCCGTGCCATCGCCACGGACGCGGAAACGGGTCGCATGATTGTCTTTAATCAGGGCCGCCTACCGGATGTAATGCGCGCCTCAATGTCGGTGCCCGGTGCCATCGCGCCTTTTCAGATCGGTGAGCGCATTTTTTTGGATGGCGGACTCACGCGCAATTTGCCGGTGGACGTCGCCCGACAAATGGGCGCTGATATCGTTATTGCGGTGAATCTGGGCACGCCGCTTTTGAAACGCTCAGAACTTCAGTCGTTTGTGGGGGTATCGCTACAGACCATCAACATTTTGACCGAGCAAAACGTCCGCGCCTCGCTTGATTCACTAAAATCAACCGACGTCCTAATTTCGCCGCCGCTGGATACGATAGGTTCTGCCGATTTCAACGCTGTCGTCGATGCGATGGTATTAGGCGCGGCGGCGACTCGAGAGATCTCCACAACCCTCAGCAGTTTGGCCATATCGCCTGAGGCGTACAACCTTTATCGAAATGCGCAGCTAGCGCGTGCCACGGCACCACTCAATCCGAGCGATCCTGTTGATGAAGTGCGGGTGAGCGGCCTAGATCGCGCCAGCGCCGAGGAAGTTAAACGCACCATGGGCATTAAAGCGGGCGACAAACCTACCGAGAAATTGCTGAATGACGGCCTCAGCCGCGTTTTTGGAAGCGGATATTTTGAACGCGTCAATTACAGCCTGCTCAATGAAAATAATCGCCGCATTCTTGATATTAATGCGCGCGAAAAACAATGGGGTCCAAACTATTTGCGATTTGGGCTTTCGCTGGCGGCTGACACGATCGGTGAAGGTCGGTTTAATCTGCTGGTGCGCCACCAGGCAACGCAATTTAATGCGGCGGGCGCGGAATGGCGAAATGATTTGCAAATTGGCCGTGATCGCCGTGTCGCATCGCGTTTCTTTCAGCCGTTTGGCCTCGGCAGCATCGCCAACGTTTCGGCAGGCGCTGAACTAAGCCGCCGGCCGATTGATGTTTATGTAAACGAAGCAAGGTTGGCACAGTACGACGTTTCGGCCAGCGTATTTAGCGCAGATTTTGGTCTCGACTTGGGTCGAAATGCGATCGCACGGCTAGGGTTGATACGAGGCAATGATAGCGCCCAGCTCAGCATTGGTTCACCGCTACTGCCGAACGTCAAGGTCACGCAAGGCGGGATCAAATTGCTCGCGCTATACGATGATCTGAATGACACCAGTTTCCCGCGCGAAGGACGGAACGCCAGCTTTGACTTTTACGCCAGCGCCAAAGGGCTATCCGCATCGCGCGAATTTAAAAAGCTGGATGTGAACTATGTTGACCACTACTCGTTCGGCCCTCATACGTTCGCGTTTGCGGCCCGATACGCACGCGGCTATGGCGAAAAGCTCCCGCTCTTTGACCAATTTTCGCTTGGCGGTTTCTTGCAGCTGTCTGGTTACCGCCCTGGCGAGCTATTGGGCGATGCCCTAGCGTTTAGTCGACTATCGTATTACCGCCGCTGGAGCGAAGCGCCCGCTGCCTTTGGTCGTAATGTTTACTTGGGCGTGTCGGCGGAATTGGGCCGCGTATCAAGCTCAGCGCGCACGCTGGGAAGCGCGGATAACCGCACATCCATCGGTTTATTCGCGGGCTTTGAAACTTATCTTGGCCCTTTCTACGTCGGCTACGGCAAAGCCCGTGATCGCGGCTCAGTACTGTATTTTTTCCTCGGCCAGCCATAACGCAGGCGACCACTATTGCGCTCTTTGTTGGGCATGCGGTGGTAATCCTTTTTATAGCGCATGGTGTACCGCACGCTGTCATCAAAACATCACCAAGCAGCAACGAAAAAGACATGATCATTTTGTAAGGTAACGCATTCCCGTTAACTGGAGGCGTTATGCAAGGCGCAACAATACTCACCCGGAGCCGGATTTTAAGTCCTGATACAAGCTTAGGTGTAGGCTCTGGAGCCGCGAAAAAAAATCGCTACACCGTTGCTCTCGCCCGCAGCGCAGCTGAAATTGAGGAAGCCCAGCGGCTCCGTTATCAGGTATTTTTTGAAGAGATGGGCGCAACCTCGGCCCACTCGAATGGTGAACTGGATGTTGATGAATATGACGCGGACTGCGAGCATCTGCTGGTTCGTGATCAGGCCAGTGGCCACGTGGTAGGGTGTTATCGCATCATGCGGCCCGAAACCGCACGTCGCCGAGGCGCATTTTATTCCGACAGCGAATTTGACTTGACGCGCTTGAGTCATTTACGCAGCAGCACCGCAGAAGTCGGCCGCGCCTGCATTCATCCCGATTTCCGTTCGGGCAGCGTGATCATGCTGCTATGGTCAGGACTCGCGCAATTTATGCTGGAAAATCGGTACGAGTATCTGATTGGTTGCGCCAGCATCAACCTGGCCGATGGCCACGAAAATGCCGTCGCCGTCTGTCGTGAGATGACGCAGGGTTATCTTGCGCCAGCCGAATATCGCGTATTTCCCAAGCACCCCTACCCGGTTGACGCGCTTAGGGCTGTGGAACCTTTCACATCAGCGCGGATTCCATCTCTACTGAAGGGCTACGCCAGACTGGGGGCCTGGATCGCGGGCGCGCCAGCTTGGGATCCTGACTTTAATACTGCAGATCTGTTTGTTTTGCTGCCGATCTCACGTTTGCCCGCTAGCTATACCGGACACTTTATGGGTGGGCCGGATAATTTTCGGTCGCAGCTTGAATTCTAGTCGCCTTGAATATCTGTGATCTTTGACCGTTTTTATTGAGCTGCCCCGGCCAACATCCGGTGGGGACGGGGCAGCCGGGATTAAAAAACAATTCCGCATAGTGCTTTTTTTGTTTCGCTTGATTCCAGCATGGACTACAATCGCGCATCCGCTGACGCCCGATTCCAAATCCTGAATAGTGACTGATAGCTAATAAGCCTGTGATCAACGTCTTTGTCCTCAATAACCGTCGCCTCAATCAACTCCATGTTGAAACCCTTGACGACCTAAAAAATTCAGAACCGATCTGGATTGACTTGGTTGCGCCTGACGAAACCGAGACATCGTGGATCAAAGAGCTTTATGGCTTTGATCTGCCTACTGTTGAGCAAATGCAAGACCTTGAGGCGAGCGCACGTTTTTTTGAGGGCGAAGGCGGCGAGCTGCATTTGCATTCCGATTTTCTGCTGGAAATTGATGAAGAATCTCGCAACGTTCCGGTGGCCTTCATTCTCAAAAACAATACATTGTTGAGTTTTCATCTCGAAGACCTGCCGGTGTTTCGTTTGGTGCGCATGCGCGCCCGCACCAGACCGGGCTATATCGAAGACGCACGCGAAGTGCTGCTTGATTTATACGCGACCGATGCCGAATATTCCGCCGACGCGCTGGAAGGCGTATATGCCGAGCTGGAAAAAATCAGCCAATCCGTGCTCACCACCAAAATGACCGACATGGCGGCAGCGAGCGTGCTCGCACAGGTCGCCACGGAGGAAGATTTGAATGGCCGCATCCGTCGCAACGTAATGGATACGCGGCGCGCGGTTTCGTTTTTGATGCGCCAAAAATTATTGCAACAAGATCAGATTGAAGATGCGCGCCAGATATTGCGCGATATTGATTCACTGGATGGACACACCGCATTCCTGTTCGACAAAATCAATTTCTTGATGGATGCGACGGTTGGTTTTATCAATATCAACCAGAACAAAGTCATAAAAATTTTTTCCGTCGCCTCGGTAGCAATGCTGCCGCCCACCTTGATTGCCAGCGTATACGGCATGAATTTTAAAGGCTGGTTTCCCGAACTCGAGTGGGCTTATGGCTACCCATATGCGCTGGGTTTGATGGTGGTTTCGGTAATCGTGCCGTTTGCGTATTTCAAATACAAAGGTTGGCTGGATTAGTTCGAAAGCCGTATGCGAAGTTTTGTTGTAGGGCATCCTCGCTGACGACGCGCCCGAAAATCTTGATAGCTCGCGCAATATTAACTCGACGGCGCCTCGTTGGCCTCAGTGACATTCAGCTCGCGCTACCGCCAACAATCTTTCCACCTCAAGCCTGTGCGTGCCCAAATTGCGCTGATGCCAGCGATAGATCAGGCACATGGTAGCGGCAACAAGCACGCCAAATATGGTCAGGGCGGTGTACGCGGACAGGCCAAAGCGAGTCATGCCGGCAAACAGCGCGCCCAGCCCCAAAATACAGGCTTGCTCATTGAAATTTTGTACCGCAATCGAGCGCCCTGCCCCCATCAGGCTATGACCACGATGTTGTAAGAGCGCGTTCATGGGCACCACCAGAAAGCCACCCAAAGCTCCAAGGATGATCAGGAAGGGTGCGGCTACTAGCGGGGTTGAGATGAAATTCATCAACAGCACCGTAAGTCCCATAGTAATTCCTAGCGGAATCACAGCGGCGGCACGATCAAGTTTCATCCACATTGACGCTGCCACCGCACCAATTCCGGTGCCGATTGCCACCACGCCGACCAACGATGATGCTTTTGTCGTGCTGTAACCCAGCGCAATGGCCGCCCATGCCAGCACGATATAACGTAAATTGCCTGCAACGCCCCAAAACAACGTGGTCGTGGACAAGGAAATCTGTCCTAACTTATCGCGCCATAACCGAGTGTTGCAATCCATAAAATCCGCCAGCGTTGCTGCCGGATTTTTAGGCAGAGGCAACAATCGTGCGGAGGTACGTGGAATGAATAAATTGAACACCGCAGCGACAACATAAAGAATCAGAATCGAAGAAATTGCCGCTTCTGCGGGCGTATCAACACTGGTGTCAAACCACGGCATATCAAAAGCGAGCAATTGGGACGACACCGGATCACCGATTAATTGCCCACCCAGCACCACGCCCAGAATGATCGAAGAAATCGTCAAACCTTCAATCCAGCCGTTCGCGGCGACTAATTTAGAAACCGGCAGCAGCTCGGTGAGAATGCCGTATTTGGCCGGTGAATAAGCGGCCGCACCGAGGCCCACTACCGCGTATGACATAAGTGGATGGGTGCCAAACAGCATCATCAGGCAACCCACTACTTTGATGATGTTCGACAGAAACATGACGCGCCCTTTGGGGAGGTAATCGGCAAAGGCGCCGACATAGGGCGCTAGCACCACATAAAACAACGCGAACATCGGGACCAGCGCCGCACAGTTCCAGTCCGGCGCACCACTTTGCTTAAGCAGCGCGATAGCTGCTATAAATAGCGCGTTGTCGGCGAGCGACGAAAAGAACTGCGCTGCCATGATGATGTAGAAACCGCGACCCAAAAAGACTCCTCGAAATGCGTGCTCGCCGTGTGAAATTTGTCGGCGATGCTTGAATAATTTTTATGGTTTACCAAATTTGTAACCATATGTTAGCTGAATAAGACGACAAATATGTTGGTAAATATGGTGTCTTTTATGCTGCAATGCCGCAAAAATCGCTGCTCGTTGATGCGCGAACTCAAGCCAGAAACACCCTGTAGCGCAGCACATAAGTGAATAAAATAAATGTTGAGAAACTCTCCTTGTTTTGGTTTAAATGATTGAAACGTTCTAAAACGTCTCGCGAACGCGAAGGTAACTGGCAAATCGAGGTAAGCCCGTTTTTGTAAGACTTGGGTAAGTGTAGGTGATCACCGTTCCGACGGGCGGCGGGTTTTTGCGCACGCTATCAGTAAAGCCGGTGCCGATATTGAAACGCCTGCCGTCGAGCATTTCTACACGCAACGCCCCCATCATGCCCTGATATTTTCCGCGTCCGGGGACGTGTTCGATCACTGTAGCTTCGGTATCCAGCAACGGTTTTAGTTTGAGCAAAACATCACTGCGGCCCGTAATATAGGGCGCACTGGCGAGATGAAGCATTAGGCCTTCGGCACCGTTGCGGACAATCTCATCAAACTGCTGTTGCAACGCTGCGCGGCTGGCGATTGGTGTTTGCGTGACAGCGACCAACTGCGAGAATTGAGCCTGCTCAACAATTTTCTGAATACGCAGCGCGCGCTCGGCGAACGACCCCGCGCCACCCGGTAGCTCAAAGACCATGTAGCGGATTTGTCGCCACTCAGCATCCAGCGGTTCAGCTTTGCGCACGATCCCACTCAGCACTTCAAACCTTTCGCGCGCCAGCCATAACTCGCCATCCAGGCTTTCCGGTGGAAGTTTTGCGATAAACCAGGCGGGCGCATTCACGACTCGACCGCTGCGAAATTTAAGCACCTTGCCGTCCCAGATGGCGCGTACGCCGTCGTATTTTTCACTGACCAGGTATTTGGTAACGTCGATGTTCTTGCCCAGCACATTGGCCAATAATATTGATGGCGGAGATAACGATGACGATGAAACTGGAGTTACCAACCCAGCCTGAGCCCCAATCGGCGCATGGCAAAGCAAGATCAACAGCGCAAATGCCCATTGCGCTAGAGGCCCAAACTGTGACCACGGCACCACCGGTAGCGTAGGAAACAATTGTGCTTTCCACATTCTGGCCGACAAATTTATCGCCTTCAAGCGGCGTTCCTTAACAAGGCAGACACATGCGCCGCCGCGCTGCGTGCTAGCGCATCGAAGTGATAGCCGCCTTCCAACGCAGACACCAGCCTGCCCCCCGCGAATTGATCCGCCACATCGAGAATACGCTCGGTGATCCACACATAATCGTCCTCATGCAATTGCAGGTAAGCCAGCGGATCATCCGCGTGCGCATCAAAACCAGCCGAAATAATAATCAACTCTGGTTGAAACCGCGTTAGCGCAGGCCACCATGTTGCGTCAATCGCACGGCGAAATTCTGCCCCGCTGCTGCGGGCCGACAGTGGCGTCGGAATAATATGCGCGTTACCGGAATGAGCGCCGGTGCCGGGATAGTAAGGATGTTGAAAGCTGGAGCACAACATGACACGCTCGTCATCATGAAAAATGTCTTCCGTGCCATTGCCGTGATGAACATCGAAATCCAGTATCGCGACACGTTCCAGCTGGTGTGCCTGCAATGCATGCGCAGCACCCACCGCCACATTATTAAAAATGCAAAAACCCATGGCGCGATCATAGGTCGCATGATGCCCACACGGCCGCACCGCGCAAAATGCATTATTCGATTCCCCCGACATCACCCTGTCCACTCCGCAAATGACGGCACCTGATGCCCTCTGTGCCGCTTCAAGCGTATGTGGATTCATGGCAGTATCGGGATCAAGATAGGCGTAGTCGTGCTCAGGTGCCGCGGCAAAAATTGAATCCACATAGTCGCCATCATGAGCCGCCGCCAGTTGCTCACGGCTGGCAAGCGGAGCTTCAATTTTAGCCAGTTTGGCGATCAAGCCGCTACGATCAAACTCGTCGTAGATGGCTTGCAGGCGTTGCGGACATTCTGGATGGTGTGTGCCCATTTCATGTTTCAAGAAACTCGGATGGGTAATAAATGCGGTAGTCATGGCGTTGATCTCCTGCTGAATTTTTTAAAAAAAAAGTCGATACGTTTCAGTCAATCCTATTTTCGCCGAAATAATGTCATCTCAGAAAACAAGATCGTCATAGATAAATCTAGGATAGCTTCGCGAAATCCATCTGCAACCTGAATCTGGCGCGCTCGTCTGCACGTAACGATGAGACGCATCGCTATAATCAGAACAATAAACCGGCAGAGTCAACCGCGTACGCCTAATCTGCTCCCCACTTACCGTCTTTTAAATCTAAACACCTCTGCGGAATCCAAGCGCTATGCTTTTTGAAAAAAAACCACACTCCGCCGCCGGTTCAACGTACGAAGCCGCAGCGCGCACTGCACAAAACACATCACCCACTGCGGCTCTTAACGCCATGATGCAGCGTGCCGGCGAAATCATTCTGGGTAAAGATCAGCAAATTCGTTTGGCCATGGCCTGCATTCTCGCGCGCGGCCATTTGCTGATCGAGGACGTGCCGGGCGTCGGTAAAACCACACTTTCGCACGTCCTCGCGAGCTTGCTTGGCTTGCATTACCAGCGCATTCAATTCACCAGCGATCTATTGCCCGCCGACATTGTGGGTGTTTCTATTTTTGACCGTGACTCATCCAGTTTTCGATTTCATCCGGGGCCGGTTTTTTCGCAAGTGATATTGGCTGATGAAATCAATCGTGCGTCGCCCAAGGCTCAGTCTGCATTGTTGGAGGCAATGGAAGAACATCAGGTCACCGCAGACGGAGAAACCATGCCATTACCGGAGCCATTCTTTGTCATTGCAACGCAAAATCCATCTCACCAAATTGGCACTTTTCCGTTGCCTGAGTCTCAGCTGGACAGGTTTCTGATGCGAATTAAATTAGGCTATCCCGACAAAGTCGCCGAGCGGGCACTGCTGAAAGGCATTGATCGACGCGACCTGATAGCGTCCATCACAGCCGCCATGAAAGTGGACGAACTGATTCATTTACAAAAAGTGGTTTCGCAGGTTTTCGTCTCAGATGCGCTCATTGATTATGTTCAGGCGCTGATTAGCTATACCCGCGATTCAGCGCGCTACGAAATGGGCTTGAGTCCTCGCGCTGGGTTAGCGCTGCTGCGCGCCGCGCAGGCTTGGGCGCTGATGAGTGGCCGGAATCAAGTGCTGCCGGAAGACGTTCAGGCCATCGCGCCATCGGTCGTCGGCCATCGCCTCAGACCCGCTTCCAGCCTTGCGTCCGGTGAAGGCAAGGTACTTGATGCCGCACAAGACTTGATGAAAAATGTCGCCATCCCCTGATACGCCAAGCGGTATTTTCAGCGACTTCAGGTTTACGCTGCGCCAGCGCATCGCTGACTGGATTTTTCGCGCGAAATTTCCCGAGACGGCACCCGTCACCCTGATTCAGCGACGGATTTTTATTTTGCCGTCGCGCACCGGTTATTTCTTCGCGTTTGTGTTGCTGCTGTTATTGCTGACCTCGATCAACTACACATTGTCGCTGGGTTTTTTGCTGACGTTTTTGCTCGGCGGTATGGTCAGTATTTCGATGCTGCACACCTTCCGCAATCTGGCGCGCTTATCCATCAGCCCCGGCATGGTCGATCCGGTATTTGCGGGCGAGACCGCACAATTTGCACTGGTGCTTGCCAACCCATCCATGACGCGTTTTGCGGTGGGTGTAAAGCGCGCAAAATTTCGCGTGACGGTGCCGCAGTTTGGTGACATACCACTTCACGCCGCCGCGACCATTTGTATTCCCATGGCCGCTGAAAAGCGTGGCCGCATGGCGGTAGGACGACTCGAAATATTTACCGAATACCCAGTCGGGCTGTTCCACGCCTGGTCGTATGTTGATTTCGGCACCAGCTGTCTGGTCTATCCCCAGCCTGATCCTGGCGCGGGCGCGTTGCCGATTGATGCGCGCTCGAAAAGCGAAGGCAATATTCCAATCGCAGGCGACGATGATTTTCAATCGTTACGCACCTACAAACCCGGCGACACGCCCCGACAAATCGCCTGGAAAGCGCTTGCGCGCGGACAGGGCCTGCTGGTTAAGCAATTCGGTTCAATGGCGAGTGCCGACCTGTGGCTCGACTACGATTCGCTAGCCGGGATCGGCGTCGAACAACGGCTATCACGACTCACCTGGTGGGTGCTCGAAGCCGAGCGCGCGCAACTGCCTTATGGCTTGAAACTTCCCGGAAATTCCGTCGCCCCTGCGCGAGGCAAACATCATCGTGATGCATGCCTTGAAGCACTGGCCCTATTTGGTGCGCCGTAGTTAGCTGGGGCTAAAACCCCATAATCTACGCGCTGTTTGGCGGATAAATGGCTCAAGATGCCCGCCAACACTGGGTCAGCTATCGTAAAAATGCAGTGATTTAACGCCAACCGTGCGCCAGTGCAGCGCATTAGCGGGTATTTCAAATCGGTCTAAACATTTGCTCGTAGGATATTTCTGACGAGAGGTTTGGACGCATCCCGACGCGTGGACAAATGATTCAATCGGATACTCCAATGACGGTTTGGTAATTCAAATAACCAAATTCAGATCGCTAACCAAGGAGACATTTATGATTTTGCACGATATCAAGCGGAACTTGGTTGAGTTGAAATTGCGGGTTGGCCCCAGCCTGCCGACGAGACCATCGCGCAAAGTTGCGCATCATAATATTGACCGCGATGCGCTGGTAAAACGCATTCAGATTGCGTATCGGGTCACGGCTCAAGAAGCAGAGGCACAAATTGCGGCGGCAGAAAAACGCAGCGCGTTTAAGCCGTTTTTTTCTATCCCTTCCAACACCACGAAATCGCCACCGGCATCCACAGCCAAGTCTGGCGTTAAACAGTCTTTTAATCGACCGGTCTGATGCGTTTCGCGGTGAGTGTTTACCGGATTGGTCGTACCGGCATCATTTAGCGCCCGCTTTTGCGGCCTTTTTAGGCGCAGCGCGTTCCATTAATTTTCGGCAGCCTTCCGCACCGCGGTTGGCTGCCTTTTCATCGCCTATATCGACCAGCGGGATCAGCGCGGCCAATGGATTGATGAGCGCCAGCAGAAATGCGCTAGCCAACTTACGCCCCATCGGCGCTTTATCAAGCGAGATTTCGGGGCTGCCGAAATTCCCCGTGACCCGCAGCGGCGAACGCAGCGTCAGCGGACTGAAATCTTTGGGCATCACCACCGCACGCAAATCCAGCGATTCAGTGGCCAACGAGATTGATCCTTCCACCCAAATTGCACTGTCTTTGGTATCAATCACCATCACGCGAGGACGGAAAATGCCATGGTCGACGACCAGATCCGCCATCGCGCATTGAACCGGCAGCGCATCGTCGCCCTTTAAAAATACGCCTAAACTTTGGGCCACATCGAGTCCAGCGATTTCAATACCCAGGTGCGACACCGCGCCCTCGCTTAATTCAGTGTGATATTTGCCCTTCAAGCTGCCCAGAATCTCGGCCGTGGAGCGCCCTGCCCCTTGTAAGGTGGTGCCGCCGTGAAGTCGACCCGACACAAACGGCGGAGCATCGTTGGCGCGCTTTTGGTGAATGGCCCGCTCCAATTGCACACCGTCCCAGCGCAGATCGGCGGTCCATATTGCTTTTAACGCGCGCCCATCAAGCGACATCTTGCCGCCAAAATTTCCCTGGCCGGTGCGCGCTTCGATCTCATTCAAGCTGAGTACGCCGTCGCTTAAAAGCAGATGAGTGTGCAATGGACGCAAAGTTTCTAGCAGCTTGCTGCCTAATTCGAGCTCACCCATGTCGATCAAAACACTGGCGTCCATGCTGCGCAATGCCTTCAGGTCAAATGGACGGTCTGGCAACACCATGCCGTTGGCCTTTTTAGGTTTAGACCCCGATGACACACCAATACTGGGGCCGAGATCCGCCAGAATGAGCCGAGCGCCACCCAGTCGACCGGTTAACAGCGGCATCGAACGACCGGCCTCATAGGTAAAAGCGCCATTCAACCGGCTGGTGCCAATTGTCGCCTCGTCGACCACCACTGACCACGTATCGCTTTGGTGAACGATCGCCCCGTCCATGCGAAACGCGGAGGTCGTCGGCAATGTCACGCCCAGCGGGTCACCGACCGCCGCCAGCGAGGGACCCTGCAAACTAAAGCGTCCCGTAAACCCGCCCAAGTTTGAAGCGTCGGTGGCGGACCCTTTGAAATCCAGTTTGGCGCGCCCCACCACCAAGCGCAAAGTTAACGGCACCGATACGGCCGCGTCGGCAGCCACCCACGGCAACACGTCCACTGATCGCAATTCAAGCTTGGCGTCCTGGCCGCGATATTTGCCCGTAGCACTCACCTGAAAAATATTTTCACGGCTTGGGTTTGAGTTGCCAGATTGTGCAGGAGCGGCGGGTGTGGCCGGCGACGCTGCGTCGATTGCCGTAGCCGATGCGCCATTCGCCAGCGAAAGCTTCGCCACGAGATCAATATCCAGTGGCACGTCTCGGTGTCGAATCACCCCGGACGCCACTTGTAATTTGGCAAACACGGGCAACATTGAACGGGCAGGCAGTTCCGTTTTCAGCGGTGGCGCGATTTGCGATTCACCAAATTGCCACGATGCACGGCCGTCGGCCAGCCGCTCAAAATTGCCGTCCAACGTCGTGGCCTCCAATCGCTGCACGCGCAGCGGCTCTCCCCGATATGCACGCCATAAATCGAGATAGCGTAATTCAAGCGTGATGTCGCTGGCCGATAAAAAATGCGGATTTTTACTCCACTCAGGCGCGGCAATATCGAACTGGGACGCGGTGAGTCGTAGCCCGCCTATAAAGCGAATAGCAAATACCTTAACGCTCGGCTGCGCATTTTCGGCGTGGGTCAAACCGGTTCCAAAACTGACCTGACGATTTAGCTTATCCGACAGCAGGTGCTGCACCGGCTGAGCGAGAAACGGCCAGCCCAACGCCTCACCTATCGCCACCGCGATGATGACGGCTAACAGTGCGCCGCCAACAATGCGAGACTTGCGAGAGCGAAACCAGCCGGATAGTCGGCTGGGCCTACCCAATGCCGAAATCACAATAGCGAGCCGGTGAGGACGGGTCGCCGTAAGCTGGTTGCTAGGGCTTTTGAGATTGTTATTTTAATGGCCATCATTGAAATAAAAATGTCTGATTTGCGGTTACGAGGAAGTACGGATACTCTGAAAGTGCTGCCGCAAATCATCGAATTGCCGATGTTTGCTCTTGCACACCACAATTCGAACCTCAAATAGCAGCGTATACAACCCTATGCTAGGCGCAGCTTTCAGGCCATTTCTGGCTGTAAAGGCACACCAATGCTAGTGTTTCATTTTCGTCTGCCGAATGCAATGCACTAAGGCGACAGATTCAGGTACGCGTCTCACTATTTAAGCATTCGCGCTGGCGTCACTTCGCTCGCGAACCATGCCGCGGCGGATGACCTGATGCGTGTAATGTTGCGGATCGAACAATTCAACCAGCTGCTTGAACACCGTATCGGCTTTTTCAGCGTTGTTTTCCTCAACATTGCAGACATAAAGATCAATCGCGACACTCGAAAATTCTGGCCAAGTGTGTATGGCAAGATGCGATTCGGCAAGCAAAAATAGCCCCGTCGCACCCACTGGCATAAATTGATGAAAAACTTTGCCCACCACTTGAAGCCCGGACGAAGCAACAATTTGTTGGCATACATCCGCCAATGTTGCCGCGCTTTCGAGTATTGCGATATCGCATTTACAGTCAGTGAAATCGGCGACCCATTGAGAGCCAGTTGCGGTTGAAATTAATTGGTCCATGCGCGCTTTTATTGTTGGCTAAAGTTAGGCATCTAACGGGTAAAAATATACCTGTGAGAGGAACCGCCGCCTGTGGGCTATTCTCCGTGTATTGGCGCGAAGCGGCTTCAGTGCGTTTGCGATTGTGACGCTGCTTCAGCGCGCGTACTGGCCGTCGTCAACGATTCCAACGGCAGACGAAATGCCCGCGAGCCCGCTTGTATACACACCGTCCTCAAATGCCGGTTGCAGATGAACCATACCTCATCGCGATCATTCGAGAGAATAAAATAAGCGTCAGACGTTTCGGATGGATTAAACATCCCAAGCGCGCGATAGGCGGTCGTTTCGTTGAAGCCACTTTTCAATGGTAAAGGCTGTGGCCCGTTGTCAAGTTGGCTCACGCGTAAAAATAAATGTGTGTCTAACGTCAACATAGGAATAGCCCGAACTTTAAGTTTCTTCAGTCAAGTTAAGGATCCTAGAATGCCATGTTGTACCGGGTTGACGCGTCGGACGTTTGGCCATAGTTGCGTAGGCCCAAAGACGTTCCGCAAGTATTTAATTACAGCGCCGCACCGTTACCCCAACATCCATGCCCAAATAATCACTCGCGCTGCCTGTCCATGAACCGCTCACGGGCGAGGCCTGACCCGCGTGGCGGGCAAAGCCCACCCGTACCAGCTCGTTGCCGCCAATTAAGTTATTGGTAGGGTCAAATGGTAGCCAACCTGCACCTGGCAAGTAAACTTGTAGCCAGGCGTGGGTTGCGCCGCCACCCACCAACGCCACTGAGTCCGCATCGCGCGTCTGCGAATAAAGATAGCCCGACACAAATTTTGCCGCATAGCCAAGATGGCGAACCGCCTCAATCATCAGGGTCGCAAAATCACGGCAACTGCCGCTATTCAGGGCCAGAGTTTCATACGGGGTTTGCACGCCCTCTTCGTCGCGCGCGGAATACACAAACGTGTCGCGGATATGACGCGTCATCGCGACCAGCACATCACGAGTTCCGACCTGCTTCACCGGGGCTGATTCCGACGACACAAATTGTCCGGCCCACGCCGCAAGCGAGCCCGCAGGATCATCGTAATACGGCGTGATGTAGGGCAACAGTACCAGCTGCTCATCAGGGTCGTAGGCAAACGGATAATGTTCTGCGGCCGGGTCGAGCGGCAAATCAAGGGCACGAGTACCGGTGTGTTCGACCTTGAACGACGCCACAATTTCAAGCTCGCTGGTGGGGCTTTGCGGTTGCACAATCGCGATGGAATTCAAAAAGACATCTTGAATGAGTGTGATATCGACCGGCTCGGGTGATATTTGAAGATCAGTCGCCAGCACTCGCAAGTCGTGGCTGTCACGCGGACGAAACATGACCCGATGCTCGCCCAAGATGACCGGCCTGGCGAAGCGGTAGCGGGTGGTGTGAATGATTTCAAGTAATACGCTCATAAATCTCCAGGTCGTTGGTTCAAGGTAACCAACATGTCACGACAAATTTGATGCCCACGTAGAGCAATCGGTAAATTATCAGAAGGTATCCGCTAATGGTGTAGGACAACGCGCAGCACGACAAGACGCTACATTTGCGGTTATATCGTCCTACGAGGCAATGGCGCTTCAGCGGATATTGCAAAGTCGTCGGTCAATGCACACTATCCACTAGCATTCAAATGTGAGGGCATGACTAACGTCGCGATCTAAACATATTATCTTTTAATGCTTCGCGATGATTTAGATCGCGACGCAATTTTTCACGAACTGAAATAATAGGAATTAAACCATGGCTTACGTCACCACCAAAGATGGAATCAAACTTTACGTTAAGGAATGGGGCAGTGGTCGCCCGGTGGTCATGGCGCACGGCTGGCCGCTGTCAGCGGACAGCTTTGATGATTTATCCGTGGCTATTGCTGATGCTGGCATGCGCGCTATTAGCTACGACCGTCGCGGATTTGGTCGTTCTGAGCAGCCTTGGGATGGTTACAACTATGACGTTCTGGCCGACGATATGGCGGCGGTAATGGAGCACACGCAGGCGGCAGACGCCACATTGCTGGGCTTTTCAATGGGTGGCGGCGAAGTGGCTCGCTATATGTCACGCCACGCCGCACGCAATGTCAAACAGACAATCCTTATTTCTTCAGTGCTGCCTTACATGCTGAAAACGGCAGACAATCCTGACGGTGTTGACGAGTCGGTATTTGCAGGAATGGCGAGCGGTATGAATGAAGATCGAGCCAAATTCTGGACCTCATTTTTCAAGGATTTTTTCGGTGTCGGCTTAGTCTCGCATCCGGTGAGCGCAGAAACGCTTGAGTGGGCGCGTGCCACCGCCATGCAAGCCGGTTTAAAGCCGACGCTGGCCTGCGCGAAGGCATTCGCTACCACCGATTTTCGGGGCGAT